>JAFANL010000277.1 GCA_019232735.1 Aquitalea sp.
AGGGGTGTCACTCATTGCAAGGCCCCGCGCAGGGCGGGGCCTTGAAGGTGAGATCAAGCCAAGTGGAATAATTAGTTGTTCAGCGACTTGGTCACCGCAGCCAGCCCCGGTTTGCCATCGATGGTGGTGACGCCGGCCAGCCAGGATTTCAGGATGGCCGGGTTCTTTTTCAGATAATCACGCGCGGCGGTTTCCGGTTTCACCTTGTCCATGATCGGGCCCATTACACGGTTTTCGATGGTGGTGGTGAATTGCAGATTGTGCAGCAGCTTGCCCACATTGGGGCAGCGGCTTTCATAATCCGGCGTGACAGCGGTGAATACCTTGGCCTCGCCCAGATTGGGGCCGAAGACATCATCGCCGCCCGTCAGGTAGGCCATCTTGTATTTCACGTTCATCGGATGCGGTTCCCAGCCCAGGAACACGATCCATTTTTTCTGGCGGATGGAACGTTCCACTTCGGCCAGCATGCCGGCCTCGCTGGATTCCACCATCTTGAAGCCGGCCAGGTTGAACTGGTTTTTCTTGATCATGCCGTCGATCAGCTGGTTGCCGTCATTACCCGGTTCGATGCCGTAGATCTTGCCCTCCAGCTTGTCCTTGAACTTGGCAATGTCCTTGAAATCCTTCAGGCCGCCGGCTGCCACATAGTCCGGCACCGCCAGCGTGTACTTGGCACCCACCAGATTGGGTGCCGCCAGCACCTTGATCTGGCCGGCCTTGATGAAGGGCTCGATCACCGGGGTCATGGACGGGTTCCAGTAGCCGAGGAAGGCGTCGATCTGCTTGGTCTTGATGCCGGAGAAGGTGATGGGCACCGAGGCGATGGTTGTGGATGGCTTGTAGCCCAGACCTTCCAGCACCACGCTGGCCATGCCGGTGGTGGCAGCGATATCGGTCCAGCCCACGTCGGCGAAACGGACATTGCGGCATTGCGCCGGATCATTGGCCAGCGCACTGCCACAGGCAGCCAGCAATACCGTACCCAGCATCAGCTTGCGAATTTTCATTACACCACTCCCGTATAAATATTTTGATGAATCCAGTGACAGGATTGTCAGCTCATCCCGCAGCCATCGCGGCCTTGAAGTGTGGAAAACCAGAGTCTTGCACATGGCAAGATTGCCATGGCCGGCCAAGGGGACTTGCGCCAGGACGACCGCGACTTGCAAGAAAACGCCGTAGAAAAAAGACCAGCACTGCAAGGAGTAACAGTGCTGGCCCGCTTGGCACACCACCGGTTTTACCACCCGGCAGGCACCAGGCTCAGGCGATGACGGCAGAGTCCACCAGGTACTGCTGCCGCTCGCGGCTGGGCGGGTAGCCGAACAGGCCGCGATAGGATTTGGAAAAGTGCGAGGAGGACAGAAAACCGCAGGCCACGGTGACTTCCATCACGCTCATATTGGTTTGCAGCAGCAATTCGCGTGCACGGCGCAGGCGCAAATCCAGGTAGTACTGGGCGGGGGTGGTGTTCAGATAGCGCTTGAACAGACGCTCCAGGTGGCGCAGCGACACGCCCAGTTCGTCGGCCAGATTCTCCAGCGAACGCGGGTTTTCGATATTGCTTTCCATCGACAGCGCGGCATCCACCAGGGTTTCGTGGCCGGTACCGATGCGCGCCAGCAGCGGAATGTGCTGGCGGTCGCCATTGTCGCGCAGGCGGTCGACGATGAACTGCTCGGATACATCCGCCGCCAGGCTCTTGCCGCCCTTGTGGCGGATCAGGTGGCACATGAAATCCAGCGGCGCGGTGCCGCCACTACAGGTAAAGCGGTCGCGGTCCAGCACGAACAGGTCGGAGGTGAACTTGGTTTTGGGGAACTCCTCGCTGATGGACAGCAGGTTTTCCCAGTGGATGGCACAGCGATAGCCATTGAGCACGCCGGCCTTGGCCAGGGCAAAGGTGCCGGTACAGATGGCACCCAGCGGCACGCCCTGGGCGGCAAAGCGGCGGATGACCGCCATCACCTTGTCGTCCACGGCATCGCGTACTTGCCAGCCGCCGCAGACAATCAGCATGTCGTATTGCTGCGGTGCTTCCGGTGCGGTGATGGGGGAGAGCTCCAGGCCATTGCTGGCGGCCACCGGCTGGCCATCGGCCGACAGCAGGCTCCAGCGGTAGAGTTTTTTGCGCGACAGGTAATTGGCCATGCGTAGCGGTTCCACGGCATTGGAAAACGCGATCATGGAAAACTTGTCGAGCAGCAGGAAACCAATATGCGACAACGAAGCGATTTGTTGCGGACCCATGGTGACCTCGGTATGGATGTGTGTTGAATGGTTTTTGTGTTGTCGTGCCGCGGCCGGACAGTCATGACCATCCGGCCTGCTTGCTGCCACAGGGTCTAGCTGCCCTGTTCTGCCGCACGCGTAGTGGGCGTGTGGCCAAAACTCTCGGTAATGCGGTCCAGGATGATGGCCAGCAGCACCACGGCCAGTCCGCTTTCAAAACCCAGGCCCACGTCCAGCCGCTGGATACTGGCCAGCACATCGTTGCCCAGGCCGCCGGCCCCCACCATGGAGGCGATGATTACCATCGACAACGCCATCATGATGGTCTGGTTGACCCCTGCCATGATGGAGGGCAGGGCGATGGGCAGCTGCACCTTGAACAACAACTGCCAGGAGGTACAGCCAAAGGCATGGCCGGCTTCCACCTGTTCCTTGTTCACCATGCGGATGCCCAGGCTGGTCAGGCGCACCGCTGGCGGCACGGCAAACACCACCGTGGCCAGAATGCCCGGCACCCGTCCCAGGCCAAAGAACATGGCAGCCGGAATCAGGTAAACAAAGGCCGGCATGGTCTGCATGAAGTCCAGGATGGGGCGGACCAGCATGCCCACCAGCTTGTTGCGCGCACACCAGATGCCCACCGGCACGCCCAGCAGCAGGCTGACACAGGTGGCAGACAGGGTGAGCGCCAGCGTGGCCACGGTCTGGCCCCAGAAGCCGGTGGCCCAGATCAGCCCCAGCGCGGCACAGACGAACAGGGCAAATTTCCAGCCCAGTCGCCACATGCCGACACCGGCGAAAATGGCGCCCATCAGCAGTGGCGGGATGCCCAGCAACAGGAACTCCACCATGGTGGCGAACCAGTCGATGGCATTGCCAATGGCGTCAAAGGCCCCGGCGTTGTGATCCAGCATGAAATGAATGATCTGATTGACCCAGTCGCCAATCGGCAACATGTCTTGTGTACTGATATCGGCCATGGTGGCGTATTCCTCTTCAGGCTACCGGCTTACCCGGACTGTAGCGGCGAGAACTGCGGTTTGTCGGGTTCAGTGCGTGGCCGAGCTTTGCAGGCGATGGCGGGAGATCTTGCTCAGCACGCTGCTGGGGGTGATCAGCCCCAGGCACTGGCCCTGATCATCGCGTACCTGCAAGGGCTCGCTCTGGCCCAACAGCTGCTGCAAGACATCCGGCAGGCTGCAGGATGGCGGCACATGCAGACCGGGGTTGCCGGAGTAGGGCGGGTTATCCACCTCGATCAGATCCTTGGCCTGCAGGTAGCGCGAGGTATCCACGCTCTTGAAGAAGTTGCGCACGTAATCATCAGCCGGGTTCTCGATGATTTCCTGCGGCGTGCCCACCTGTACCAGCCGGCCGCCTTCCATGATGGCGATGCGGGTGCCGATGCGCAGGGCTTCTTCCAGATCGTGCGACACAAAGAAAATGGTGCGGCGCTGCTCGCGCTGCAGTTGAAGCAGGATGTCCTGCATTTCCGAGCGCTTGAGCGGGTCCAGCGCCGAGAAGGCTTCGTCCATCAGCATCAGCGAGGGGTTGACCGCCAGCGCGCGCACCAGGCCAACGCGCTGCTGCATGCCGCCGGACAGCTCGTGCGGATACTTGTGGGCAAAGGCTGCCAGCCCTACCTGCTCCAGCACTTCCATGCCGCGGGCCTCACGGGCCTTGCGCTCCACGCCGGCAATCTCCAGACCAAAGGCCGCGTTATCCAGCACCGAACGGTGCGGCATCAGGGCAAAGCTCTGGAACACCATGCTCATGTCGCGGCGGCGCAGTTCCACCAGCTGTTTGGCATTGAGCTTGGTGATGTCCTGACCATCCAGGATGATCTGGCCATCGGTGGGGTCCATCAGGCGGTTGATCAGGCGGATCAGGGTGGACTTGCCGGAACCGGACAAGCCCATCAGCACGAAGATCTCACCTTCCTGCACCGAAAACGACACATCGTTGACGCCGACCACACTACCGGTCTGCTTGAAGATTTCATCCTTGTGCGCACCGGACTTCAGCATGCGCATCACATCCGCGGGTTTGTCCCCGAATACCTTGTAGAGGTTCTTCACCACTATCTTGGCCGACTGCATTGTCTCTTCTCCTTCGTAGCGATTGCACGCTGGCCTGTCCTGCGGCTTGCTCCATTCACCGCTGTCCGGTGGTGCTGGAATCTGGTGCCGCAAGATGTCTCCATCGCGTCCGGCCCCGTGGGGCTGCCACTGGCCGGGACTTTGGTTGGTCCGGATTGTCGTGCCGGGTTCCGGTCCATCAATACATGCCTGGCAGGCTGAGCCTGTCGTCTATTCCCCATGACCGTCTGGCGGGCGGTGTGGCCACCTTGGTGATGCCGGTGAAACCAGCGCTGCTGCAGTCAACGATTTCGAAGAATGTTTAATGTAAATCAAGGTCCACGATAGGGAGTAAGTGCTATGGAAAATAACGGCATTCCGACACCAAGCTGTCTTGAAACGACATCGGGTCGAAAAATGACAATTCTCCATCCTCATCAGCAAAATCAGGGCATTGCCTGCTCTTCGCCTATTGCATCTGTACGTCTGATGTTGTCGTAAAAAAACAGCAATCTGTCTGTGCCTGCCGGATGCTGCAGCGCATTGCTGATCTGCGGCAGTGCAGCATCAGCATGCCTTGCATCGGGCTGCGGCTGAATCGTAACTAGCAAGAAAAATGCCTGTTGTCGGGGGACAAGCAGGCATCAAGGGCGCCACGGGGGCAGGCTGCCGGGAAACAGCCCAGGGGAAAGCAGTCAGTGCGAAATCAGTAGGCGCGAAATCAGTGGCCCGGCAATCCGTGGTCGGACAATCAACGGTCCACCACCAGGTCGCTCAGTGGTTTGCTGCAGCAAGGCAGGAAGAAGCCCTGATCCACCTCGCGCTGGCGGATGCCGCCTTCGTGGTGCATGTCCACCTTGCCTTCCAGCAGTCTGGTCTTGCAGGTGCCGCACACGCCACGGGTACACGAAGCCGGCAGGCGCATGCCCTTGGCCAGGGCCGCAGCCAGCACGGTCTGGCCCGGTGCCACCGACAGGTCATCCCCCATCTTGGCAAAGTGCACATTGAAGCCGGCACCATTGCAGCCCGATGGCACACTTTCCACCACCTCATCTGCCGGTGCGGCATTCAGCTCGGCAAAGTTGAAGCTTTCCTCGTGGTAGTGCTGCATGTCGAAGCCGCTGTCCTGCAGCATCTGCCGCACCGACGCCATATACGGCGCCGGGCCGCAGCAGAACACCTGGCGGGCCATCAGGTCCGGCACCATGTGCAGCAGGCGTGCGGCATCCAGCCGGCCGGTAAAGCCCGGCCACTCCGGTTCGCCCTGGCGGTTTTCACAGACGATGGCCTGGCTGAAGGTGGGATGGCTGCTGGCCAGCTGTGCCAGTTCCTTGCGGAAGATGATGTCGCGTGGCGAGCGTGCGCTGTGTACGAACATGATGTCTGCGCCGCTGGACAGATCGGTCAGCGCCCGGCTCATCGACATCAGCGGGGTGATGCCGCTGCCGGCGGATAAAAACAGATACGGCGTGCTGGCGTGGCGCACATAGGTGAATTCACCGGACGGGCCCAGCACGTTCAGCTGCATGCCGGGGCGTAGTACTTCATGCAGCCAGCCGGACACCACGCCACCGGGAATACGCTTGACGGTAATGCTGACCCGGTCCGGCCGTGTGGGGCTGGAGGATAGGGTGTAGCAGCGGTTGATGCTTTCGCCGCCGATGTCCAGTTCCAGCGTGATGAACTGGCCGGGCTGGTAATGAAAGCGGCGCGGCGGATCGGCACGGAACACGAAGGTTTTGACATCGTGCGTTTCCTCGCGCACCTGCACGCATTCCAGCGTGCTGTCTTCTCCCGGCTGCCACCAGGGCAGATCGGCGGCTTGCGGGTGGGTATCCGCTTGAAGATGGGTATCCGAAGGTGTGCTGGCGCTGCTCATGGCGATTCCTTTGCTGGCTGGCTTATCGCCCGTTGGCGGGCTGTTGCTGTAAGACCCGATAACAAAACCCCCGCTCCAGCGTTGCGCCGCCTTGCCGTACGCCATGTACTGTCTGCGGCGGCGCGCCTTGGTTCGGGTTCTCTACGAGGCTTTGTTAGCGCTTCTTAAGAGTGGCAGGCTGCGCCAGGCAGCCTGCCGTTTGCTACATGTCTGGTGCAAAAACTTGATCAACCTTGCTCCAGACCAGCCCCCAGGCGGCCGACATACCAGCTGGTGAATTTTTCCACCAGTTCTTCGGTATAGGGCGAGTAGGGGCCGGGGCGGTATGCGCTGCTGTTGACGCCCACTTGCGACTCCTCCACCAGGTGGCGATCCTGGCCGTTGGTGGCGTTCCACACGCGGGTGAGGTTGGCCACATCGTAATCCACGCCTTCCACGGCGTCTTTGTGCACCAGCCACTTGGTACGCACCAGCGTGGTGTCCGGAGTCAGCGGCAGCACGGTGAAGGTGACGATGTGGTCGGCCATGAAGTGGTGCCAGGAGTTGGGCTGCGTCCAGAAGGACAGGCCACCCGAATCGGCATCCTTGATGTCGCCCAGCAGCTTTTTACAGGCTGCACCGGTGTCCATGGTTTGCGACTGGCCCTTGCGGTCCAGCGGCATGCGCATGGTGCGGAAGCCGGACACATCGGACAGCTTTTCGATTTCCGTCGATGGCAGGCCACAGGCCTCCCAGCGCGCATGGCTGTCCTTGACGATGTTTTCGTAGTTGGCCAGGCCCGCCGCCAGTTCGGCCTTGGGCGCAAAACCGTAGCTGTAGGCATACAGCGAGATGGTCAGCTCGGGATGGTTGCCGGTGCAGTGGTAGCACTCGCGGTTGTTTTCCATCGTCAGCTTCCAGTTGCCGGCCTCGATGATGTCGATCTGGGCGGCCACCTTGGTGTTTTCGATCTGGTGCGGGGCGATATAGGGGCCCATCTGTTCC
>JAFANL010000008.1 GCA_019232735.1 Aquitalea sp.
CGGATGCCGTACTGCGCGGCCAGCAAGGCCTGATTCAGCAAGCGCACGGCCAGCGGATTGGCAAAATCGATACTGGGCAAGCCATGGGGATTGGGCTTTACATGGGCCTTGAGCGCCGGGCAGACGGCAATCAGCCGGGTGAAATCATACTGCCCCTGATGGCGGTTACGGGGATGCAGGCGGGAACTGCTTCCACGGGCTGGGGCATGCGGCTTGGCTGGCATGCAGACTCCTTGACGGCAGGGATACGGCGAAAAGCCGGCATTGTGCCAGCAATCCGTGCCGGCGTCCGCTCTGTACGCGGCATCGGCCGTTTCAGCGCCAGTACCTAGCCAGGGTAGTTGTCGTAACGGGCTTCAATCTCCCGATAGCCGCCGCTCTTGCGCAGCAGCGCCAGGCCCCGATCAAAACTGTCACGCTGCCACTGGTAGCGGAAGGCCATCTGGTAGGGCGTGGCGGCAAACAGGCGGTAAACCGTCACCGGCTGTTTTGCATCCAGATCCCGGGCGATTTCCTGATTGAAATAACGGATGATGCGCCAGTCCCCCACGATCACATCCACTCGGCCGGAATACAGCAGCAGATTGCGCACTTTCTGCTCAGCCTCTTCGCGGTAGCGGGGATTGGCAGCCACCATGGCCTCGAATTGCGGCCCCAGCAGTTGCCTGGCACGCTGGAAGGCACTGACGGAATAACGTTGCAAGTCGCTGATATCATTGATCACCAGCTTGCGTTGGGCCAGCGCCACCGCCACATTGTGATATTCCAAATAAGGCTGGGAAAAATACACTTTCATGCGACTGTAGCTATTGGTGGTGGCAATGCCATCCAGCCGACCTTGCAGCAGCATGCCCTGCAGGCGTTCCATGGGGGCAAAGAAAGGACGCACTTCCATACCGGCGCGGCGTGCCGCCTCCACCACGATGTCGAATTCCAGGCCACGCCGTTCGGTCTCAAACACATAAGGTGGCTTGTTGGTGCCAAAGCCGATCTGTAGCACCACGGCATGCGGCGGCGCTGCCAGTGCCGGCAAGCACCATGACACCCAGAACAAACCCAGTAGACGGCCCAGTTTCATTACCATATTGCAGCCCGCTCCCTGCACACCGCCGCCCTATCCAGATGGCCATGCCATCCCCTGTTCTTGCCATCATTTTTGCTGCTGCAGGCCACCGCTGCCGTTTTTTATGCCATCCGTGGCGAAAAAGCCTGTTGAATCCATCTCCAGACCGATAGTACAGCAGGATTTATTGCCGGAGTAAAACTCACCACCCTTACCAGACAAGCGGGCTGCCATTACGCCACAGGAAGCAGCCAGAACACAGGGATATGCTTAGTTACAGTCAGGCGGGAAACCTTGCCCAGCCAGCGCAGAGCCATCACGCCCCAGCACTAGCCAGCAGCACCGGGACAGCTGATTGGCTGCTGATTCAGTCCTTGCTGTTCCACCCGGAAGCTGGCGATACGCTGGCCATCCTGCTGATGCAGGGTAACGATGTAGATGCTGTCAAAATCGCTGTAATGCCATGCCGGCACCTTGGCGGCCTTTGCCGTATCCGGCCCGAGCAAGCGGGTCGCCAGTTTGACCAGCAGGCGGTGCTCCCAGGCAACAAACACCGTGGCATCCCGATAGGTCGGTTGAGACAGGGCGGCCACCAGTCCATCCAGATCCTCGAGTCCGAAATCGGTATTCACCGGCATTCCCAACTGGATGGCCGTCGGCTCGATGGTCGCCAGTGGCCGGACGTAGTTATAGTCCACCCCGCCATCAGCCTTGCGCACTCCCGGATTGGGCGCGAACAAGGCGGCGGGCCGGTCGAACTTGCGCTGCAGCACCGCAGGCAGGGCCAAGGCCCGGTTCAGCCCCTGACAACTGAGTTGCCCCAGGCCGGCCGCCGGCTTCTCGGCATGGCGGAACATGACGATGGTTTCGTCGGCCTGGCTGCTGCCACACAGCAGCAGGCCCAGCATCAGCACCAACAGGCGCAGAGGTTTTTTCATGGAAGGTATCCGGTTGAAGCAGTCATCCGCGCAGCCTAGCAGAAAGCATTACGCCACGGCAGCACCGATGGCCCCCTGCCGGCTGGCGATTGCCTGCAGTTGCGGCCCCAGTTGCAAGGCCAGTTGCCATAACCGCTCGGCCACCGGCGACAGGGAACGCTGGCGTCGGCGGATCAGCATGATGCTGCGGCGCTCTTCCGGCAGTAGCGGCAGCACGCGCAGGCTGGAGCCCGCAGGCAAGGGCAAGGCCAATCCCGGTGACACACTGATGCCGATACCAGCCTGCACCATCTGAAATACCGAACTGGAATGACCCAGCTCCTGCACCACAGGGCAGTGCACGCCCTGCCCCGCCAGAATGCGATCGATCACGGCCCGGCTGCCCGAGCTGTAATCCAGCAACACCAGCGGCTGGCCTGTCAGTTGCTGCCATGCCACGGCGCCCTGACCTGCCAATGGATGATCGTCGCGGCAAATCAGCCAGAAACCGTCCTCCAGCAAGGGTTGGCACTCCAGATCATCCACCGCTCCCGGCTCCACCACGATGCCGAAATCCACCTCGCCACTGCGCACGCTCTCCACATTCAAGCGCTGCACCTGATCGTGCAGCACCGGACGAATATGGGGAAACTGCTGTGCGCATTGCGCCAGCAAGGTCGGCAACAGACTGGCCGACAAGGTCGGGCTGCTGGCGATATGCACGGTGCCATGCGCCTGCTCGCCCTCCTTGCGCGCCTCTGCCAGTAGGAGCTGCAACTCATCCAGCAAGCGGGACAACTGCCCGGCAAAGCGCAGCCCTGCGGCAGTCAGCTCCACCTCACGCGTGGTGCGATCCAGCAGACGCATGCCCAGCTCGGCTTCCAGCTCGCGGATGCAGCGGCTAACGGCGGGCTGGGTCAGGCCGATTTCATCACCGGCACGGCTAAAGCTACGCAGCCGGGCCACGGCACGGAAAACCTGTAATTGACGCAGGCTGACATTCATAAAAAATAATTATGTATTAATCCGATAAATCAATTTGTAGTCTGAATTGATTCGGGTTTCAATAGCAAGCTGATTTCTTGCTGCAAGACGGTGTCCCCATGCTGAAAATGATCGATTCCTTCACCCTGGCGCTGATTGCCACGGTAACCCTGGCCAGTCTGCTGCCCTGTCAGGG
>JAFANL010000051.1 GCA_019232735.1 Aquitalea sp.
ACCTGACACTCCTGCGGCAAGCCCTCCAGGCTGTCCTCCCGCACATACACCGTACGCATGCGCACCGCGCTGATCATCCGCACCTGGTGCCAGGTGGCAATCGGCAGCCAGATGCCACGGGTAGGCGGCACGATCCACTGCCCCAGCTCGGTGCTGACCACCATCACCCCTTCCACCGCATACAATAATTGCGCCGTCGGGTGGGCATGGCGCGGCGTATCCTCGCCCGCCGGATAATCACGTGCCTTGGCCACCACCGGCGCGATACCGGTGTCGTACTGGTGTAGATGTTGATAATTACTCATTGCTGTCATTTTCTCGAAGATGATCGCCCTTCATGCGCAGGACGGGCAGAGCACCCCTTGATAGCATGATGAACCCACCACAGCAAGACGACATCATCATGACTAGCGCAAGCCAGGGCATGGCACCGCCCCAGGACACCCGTTTCCGGGTATTGGGTGCCATCAGCTTTACCCATTTTCTCAATGACATGCTGCAATCGCTGATTCTGGCCATCTATCCGGTGCTGAAAGGCGGCTTTCATCTGAGCTTTTCCCAGATCGGCCTGATGACGCTGGTTTACCAGTGCACCGCCTCGCTATTGCAGCCGCTGGTCGGCATGTATACCGACAAGCGCCCGCTGCCCTACTCGCTGGTATTCGGCATGGGCTCCACTCTGTGCGGCCTGTTGCTGCTGTCGGTAGCGCCCAGCTACCCGATCCTGCTGGCCGCTGCCGCACTGGTCGGCACCGGCTCCTCCATTTTCCATCCGGAATCCTCGCGTGTGGCGCGCATGGCTTCGGGTGGACGCCATGGTCTGGCACAGTCCTTATTCCAGGTCGGCGGCAATGCCGGTACCGCCACCGGCCCGCTGCTGGCAGCGCTGGTAGTATTTCCCTACGGCCAGCCCAGCCTGGCCTGGTTCTCGCTGGCGGCCTTGCTGGGCATGCTGGTGCTGTGGCGCATCGGTCACTGGTATGCCCATCAGCAACGCACGGCCAAGGCGCACAAGGCCATCGCCCCCACCGGTCTGTCGCCACAACGCACGGCGTTCACGCTGGGCGTGCTGGTCCTGCTGGTCTTCTCCAAGTATTTCTACCTCACCAGTATCACCAGCTATTTCACCTTTTACCTGATGCAGCACTTCGGGCTGGGGGTACAGGCAGCACAGTTGCACCTGTTCATTTTCCTGTTTGCCGTGGCGGCCGGTACCGTGCTGGGTGGGCCGATTGGCGATGCCATCGGTCGCAAGCGGGTGATCTGGTTCTCGATTCTGGGTGTGGCTCCCTTCACCCTGGCCCTGCCGCATGTGGACCTGTTCTGGACCAGCGTGCTGTCCTTCATCATCGGTTTCATCCTGGCCTCGGCCTTCTCTGCCATTCTGGTGTATGCGCAGGAGCTGGTACCGGGCAAGGTGGGCATGGTGTCCGGCCTGTTCTTTGGCTTTGCCTTCGGCATTGGTGGCATCGGTGCTGCGGTTCTGGGCAAAGTGGCCGACCACTACGGCATCGAAACCGTCTATCAGCTGTGTGCCTTCCTGCCGCTGCTGGGGGTGATTACCGTGCTGTTGCCCGATCTGCACCGCAAGAAAGCCTGAGCCACACGGCACGTCGACAAACAACCCTCTCGCTTTCTGAAAGGAAAGCGAGGTTTCCTTCTTCAATTGGCAAGGCAAGGGCGGGGGGATAGGGAATAGATGGAAAGGCTGCGGAATCAGTTACTTCATCGAAAGGCCCGGCTTTGCCGGGTCCAGTACAATCGCTCCAAATAACTTTGTCCGCAGCCTGAAAACCGGCCATATTGGCCGGTTTTTTCATGGAGCAGGCTGGGCGGGGCTGGGAGCCGCCAGCGGCTGGCAGTCGCGTGCCAGCGTGCGGCCGCCCCGGGTCAGCAATACCGCCTGCTCGCCCTTGTTCCACCACACCAGCTGCTGGCTGGCATAGCGCGCGCCGCTGGCGCTGCTGACCCGTACCAGCCGGTAATGACGGCCATGCCAGCTGATGCGGATGGGTACCACATCTTCAACCTCAGCCTGTGGATATTCCACGCTGACCGCGCGCTGGGCCGCGCACTGGTAATCCACTTTCTGCATGACCGGCTGTGGTGCCACTGCGTTCGGCAGAGCGGGTGCCGCCTCGACGGGCGAGGCTTCCGGTGCAGCCAGCGCTGGCAGGGACAAGCAGCACAATGACAAGACAGGCAGCAATCTCATGAAACCTCCTGAGTGATGGCATCGCCGTTCCAGGGTGCCACTTTCAACAATAGCGCCATGCCAGGCAGGGCCAGCAAGGTGCACAGCAGGAAAAACACCATCCAGCCCACATCATTGACAAGATAACCGGTGGCTGCATTGGCCAAAGTACGTGGTACCGCGGACAGGCTGGTAAACAGGGCAAACTGGGTAGCGGTATAAGCCGGGTGGGTGGTACGGGCGATAAAGGCAACAAAAGCCGCTGTGCCCAGGCCCACGCCCAGCGCCTCGAAACCGATGACCACCGCCAGCTGCGCCAGCTGGGTAGGGCCTATATGGTCAAAATGGCCATAGCTGGCCAGCCAGGCAAAACCCAGTATCGACAGCACCTGCACCACGCCAAACAGCCATAGCGCGCGATTGATGCCCAGCTTGAGCATCCACACCCCGCCCAGCAGGGCACCAATCACCGCGGGCCATAGCCCGGCATTCTTGGCCACCAGGCCGATCTCCGATTTGGCAAAGCCCATGTCCAGATAAAACGGCGTGGCCAGTGCCGTGGCCATGCTGTCACCCAGCTTGTACAGGAAGATGAAACCCAGAATGGTGGCCGCGCTTTGCCAGCCCTGGCGATGGATGAACTCGTGAAAGGGTTCCACCACGGCCTCACGCAAGCTCTTGGGGGGAGCGGTGGCCAGTCGCGGCTCGGACACCAGCAGGGTCATGCTCAGCCCCGGCAGCATGAATAGCGCCGTGATGAAGAACACATTCTGCCAGCTGGTATGGTCGGCCAGAATCAGCGACAGCGAGCCCGGCACCAAGCCGGCCAGCCGGTAGGCATTGATATGGATGGAGTTGCCCAAGCCCAGCTCGGCTTCCGGCAGCAGCTCGCGACGGTAGGCATCCAGCACGATGTCCTGACTGGCCGAGAAAAAAGCCACCACCGCTGCCAGCGCGGCAATCTGCTGTAACTGCATGGCAGGATTGAACAAGCCGAACAGCGCCATGCTGATCAGCAAGGCCAACTGGCTGAGCAGCATCCAGCCACGGCGGCGTCCCAACAGCGGTGGCACAAAGCGGTCCAGCAGCGGCGACCAGAGGAATTTCCAGGTATAAGGCAGGCCGATCAGGGCAAACAGGCCGATGGCCTTGAGATCGACCCCTTCGCTGCGCAACCAGGCCGGCAGCAGGTTGATCAGCAGGTAGAGCGGCAGGCCGGAGGCAAAACCGGTGAAGATGCAGATCAGCATGCGGCGCGACAAAATGGCCTCGCGCCAGTGGACGGGAGCTTGTGTCATGGATCCTTGTGGCCGAGGCCATCAATGCAAACAACAATGAAAAAGGCGGCCACGGCCGCCTTGATGTCAGGGAACAGCATCAGCCCTGCCGCGCCACCCGGTAAAACGCCAGGCTGCCGCGCAGATTGGGCAGGAAGTGAATGCGTTTTTCCTCGTTCATCACCACCCGTTCCAGCACCCGGATACCGTTCTTGACGCACAGCGCTTCAAAATCCCCCAGCATGCACCAGTGGATATTGGGCGTGTTGTACCACTGGTAGGGGATGGTTTCGGATACCGGCATGTGGCCCTGCAGGATCTGCCAGCGGTTTTCCCAATAGCCGAAATTGGGGAAGGTGACGATGGCCTCACGGCCGACACGCAGCATTTCCACCAGAATCTGCTCGGTATTGTGCATGGCCTGGATGGTCTGCGACAACACCACATGGTCAAAACGCTGGTTTTCGAATTCGGCCAGACCGGTTTCCAGGTTGCCCTGAATGGCATTGACGCCGGCTTCCACACAGCGCACCACATTGTTGACGTCAAAATCCACGCCATAACCACGCGTAGCCTTGTGGCGGTTGAGCCAGGACAGCAGGGCGCCGTCGCCGCAGCCCAGGTCCAGCACCCGGCTGGAGGGTGCCACCCAGTCAGCAATCAGTTGCAGGTCGGCCCTTAGGGTTTGCGTTGCCTTCATGCTTGCACCTCCTCGGCCACGCGGTTCAGGTAGGCGCGCATCAGATTGACATAGGGTTCGTCCAGCATCAGGAAGGCATCGTGGCCGTGTACCGACTCGATTTCGCCGTACACCACTTCCTTGTCCGCCGCCACCAGCGCCTTGACGATCTCACGCGAGCGCTCCGGCGAGAATCGCCAGTCCGAGGTAAAGCTGGCCACCATGAAGCGGGCGCTGGCTTTTCTCAGTGCCGCCACCAGCTTGTCGTCCATTTCCTTGGCCGGATCGAAATAATCCAGCGCCTTGGTCATCAGCAGATAGGTATTGGCGTCGAAATAATCGGAGAACTTGTCGCCCTGGTAGCGCAGGTAGGACTCGATCTCGAACTCCACCTCGTAGCCGAACTGGTAGTCGCCGCTTTTGAGCATGCGCCCGAATTTCTCGCCCATGCCGTCATCGGACAGATAGGTGATATGCCCCAGCATGCGCGCCAGCCGCAGGCCGCGGCGCGGGATGGCATCCTGGGCGTAAAAATCGCCGCCGTGGAAATCCGGATCGGTGATGATGGCCTGGCGGGCTACATCATTGAAGGCAATGTTCTGCGCCGACAACTTGGGCGCAGAGGCAATCACCAGCGCATGCGCCACCCGCTCCGGGTAGTCGATGCTCCATTGCAGGGCCTGCATGCCGCCCAGGCTGCCGCCAATCACCGCCGCCCAGCGGTCTATGCCCAAGCGGTCGGCCAGTCGTGCTTGCGCCGTTACCCAGTCCGGCACCGTCATCACCGGGAAGGAGGATCCCCAGGGCTGGCCGGTGGCCGGGTTGATGGAAGAGGGACCGGTACTGCCGTGGCAGCCACCCAGATTGTTCAGGCCCACCACGAAAAAGCGGTCGGTATCAATGGGCTTGCCGGGACCTACCATATTGTCCCACCAGCCTGCCGCCTTGTCCGTGGCCGCATAGCGCCCCGCCACATGATGATGGCCGGACAGCGCGTGGCAGATCAGGATGGCATTGCTGCGCGCGGCATTGAGCGTGCCGTAGGTTTCAAAACACAGTTGGTAGGCAGGCAGCACGGCACCGCTGGCCAGATGCAGCGGGGTATCGAACTCCGCTGTCTGCGCCTGCACGATGCCGACAGACCGTGTCAGATCGGACATAACAAAAAAGGCCTCTAATGATTATTGCCCCGCCGGCGGCCTTGCCGGCCATTCTCGGTGCGGAGCCTCCTGTAGGCTACGGCTGCTATCATCGCCTGTCTGGCCGATTATATCCATAGCCTTGCTTGCTCCCACGGGGCCGGCACCGCATAATCAGCCCGGTTTTCCTGCCATTTTCCCGTCATGATTGGTCGCCTGTTCCGCCTGTTGCTGCTGTTTGCCGTGCTCTATGCCATCGTCCGCTGGCTGCTGGACCGGCGTCAGCGGGCA
Source organism: Aquitalea sp. (assembly GCA_019232735.1). Lineage (GTDB taxonomy): Bacteria > Pseudomonadota > Gammaproteobacteria > Burkholderiales > Chromobacteriaceae > Aquitalea. The sequence continues at coordinate 5,581 of JAFANL010000051.1, forward strand.
AACCTGCGCGAATTCGTCAGCACCCTGGCCACGGCCTTGCTGGCCGCCTCGGCCATCTTTGTGCTGCTGTACTGGCTGGGCTTTCATCAGCTCTAGCCGTGCAAGCCTTGATATGGCACAGAGCCATGTCGGTGCAAACTGCCTAAGCTGTGGGCTTTTCTGCCTGCACCCAGCCGTTAGCACCATGGACCTTACCGCTCACCTGCATACCTTCGGCCATTACCTCAAGCGCCGCTACGGCGAGGCCGTGCACAAGCTGTCACTGGCTGGTGACTTCACCTGTCCCAACCGCGACGGTACGCTGGGCCGTGGCGGCTGCACCTTCTGCAATGTCAAAAGCTTTGGCCGCGATGCCGACGCCCTGTCCATCAGCGACCAGATCGCCCGCGAAAAAGGCAAGACCGACCGCGCCCACCGCTATCTGGCTTACTTTCAGGCCTACACCAGCACCTATGCCGAAGTTAGCCGCCTGCGCCAGCTGTATGACGAAGCAACCACCGCGGCCGACGTGGTGGGCCTGTGCGTAGGCACCCGGCCAGACTGCGTACCGGACAGCGCACTGGAACTGCTGGCGTCCTATCAGGCCGCCGGCAAGGAAGTGTGGCTGGAGCTGGGTTTGCAGACCGCGCACGACCTTACCCAGCGCCGTATCCTGCGCGGCCACACCCTGGCCGATTACCGCGATGCGGTACGCCGCGCCCAGCAATATGGCCTGCAGATATGCACTCACCTGATTGCCGGCCTGCCCGGCGAAGATGCCGCCGATGTGCATGACACGCTGGATACCGTTCTGGAAATCGGCGTGCAGGGGCTGAAACTGCATCCGCTGATGATTGTGCGCGGCAGCCGCATGGCGGCACAGCATCAACGTGGCGAGGTGTCGGCCATGGCGCTGGACGACTACGCCAGCCTGGCCGCTTCGCTCATACGCCACACCCCGCCGGAAGTGGTATTCCACCGCATTTCCGCCACGGCACAAGCCCCTACCCTGATCGCCCCGGACTGGTGCGGCCCACGCTGGACCGCCTTGCAGGCCATCGGCCAGTTACTGGCCCGTGACGGTGGCCAAGGCAGTGCGCTGGGGCGCAGCTGGTCGGCGCAGGCTGCCTGACAGCACCGTCGCCCCTTTACCGACCGGCGGCTTAGCGCCGCTCACAAAACCTGGTAGAGAACCCGGGCTAGCGGGGGTTTTCTTATCGGGTCTTAACACAAATTAGTCATTGACTATCGAAACTGCCTGAACAATCGGAAAGATTGCATGTCAGATTCTCCCTGTTGCTGCGACAAAGAAGCACAGCACTGGAGAAACCATCATGCTCATCAAGAAACCCGCCGCCATCCAGCCCTCGGAAATCACCCCGGAGAGCGTGTACTTCAACCGCCGCCAGTTCATGCTGGGCAGTGCCGGGCTGTTGCTATCCGGTGAAACCCTGGCCGCCCTGAGCAGCCACAAAAGCCCACTGTCGGTCAGCGACAAGCCCAACAGCCTGAAAGAAATCAG
>JAFANL010000086.1 GCA_019232735.1 Aquitalea sp.
CTGGCTGGTGCCCGCCGGGCATCCTGGGTATCGGCATTGGCGGTACCCCGGAAAAAGCCATGCTGCTGGCCAAGGAAAGCCTGATGTCGCATGTGGACATTCACGAGCTGAAGGCCAAGGCAGAGAGTGGTGCAGAACTGACCCGTGTTGAACAGCTGCGCCTGGAAATCTTCGAAAAAGTGAACGCGCTGGGTATTGGTGCCCAAGGCCTGGGCGGTCTCACCACTGTGCTGGACGTGAAGATTCTGGACTATCCGACCCACGCCGCCAGCCTGCCGGTCGCCATGATCCCCAACTGCGCCGCCACCCGTCACATCCATTTCCATCTGGATGGCAGCGGCCCGGCCCACCTGGCCGTGCCCAGCCTGGAAGACTGGCCGGAAATCACCTACGACACCAGCAACGGCAAGCGCGTTGACCTGGACAACATCAGCAAGGAAGAAGTGGCCAGCTGGCAGCCGGGCGACGTGCTGCTGCTCAACGGCAAGATCCTCACCGGCCGTGACGCCGCGCACAAGCGCATGGTGGACATGCTGAACAAGGGCGAGGCGCTGCCGGTGGACTTCACCAACCGCTTCATCTACTACGTGGGCCCGGTTGATCCGGTGCGTGACGAAGTGGTTGGCCCGGCCGGCCCCACCACCGCTACCCGTATGGACAAATTCACCCGCCAGATGCTGGAACAGACCGGCTTGCTGGGGATGATCGGCAAGGCCGAGCGCGGCCCGGCGGCAATCGAAGCCATCAAGGATAACAAGGCGGTATACCTGATGGCGGTGGGCGGTTCGGCCTATCTGGTGTCCAAGGCCATCAAGGCCTCCAAGGTCGTCGGCTTTGCCGACCTGGGCATGGAAGCCATCTACGAGTTTGAAGTGAAAGACATGCCGGTGACGGTGGCTGTCGATTCCAACGGTATCTCGGTACACAATACCGGCCCGGCGGAATGGCGTGTCAAGATTGGCAAGATTCCGGTCAACAAGGCCTGAGCCTGAGTCTGGACTTGTTGTACGCAGAAACCCGCCAATCGGCGGGTTTTTTTGTTGGCGGGCTGGGTGGGTGGTTTTAGGCCAGCGCTTCTGCCGCCCTAGGCAGTGGCACACGGATGGACAGGGCATTGAGCGCGATGGCGTGCAGCATCTGGTCCACCGTGGTGCAGCAGTCAGCCAGTACGGCGACTTCATAGTTGTCGGCGGCGCGTGACAGCGCGGTATGGGTGACGCAGTTTTGCGTCATCATGCCGCACAACAGCAGTTTGCGGCTGCCCAGTGCGTCCAGCGTTGTCTGCAGCGCGGTCTGATGAAAGCTGTCGGCCGCCTGTTTCACCACCACCGGTGCTTGCGGTGCGGCGGCCAGAATGCGTGGATGAATGGCTACGCCCTCGCTGCCGGCATTGAAGAACGGGGAGATGCCCTTGCTGCTGTCGGCCACGTGCTGAACCAGAACCACCGGCATGCCCAGTGTCGTGGCCCGTTCGATGGCCGCCACACAGTTGTCCAGCACGGTCGCGCTATTCCACAGCGGGTATTTTCCAGCGGCAAAGTAGTCGTTTTGCAGATCGATCACGATCAGTGCGGTAGTGGCGTAATCCATGGCAGGTTTCCTGTGTCGGGTGGGAATGAGGCCATTATTGCCATTGCCAGGCCCGCATAGAAGTGGCCCGTTTGCCAAATTACGGTAAGATCGGGCCAAGCGCGTTTGTCCGGATTTCTCCCATGCCTCCACTCGTCATTGCCATTCTGGCCTTCCAGCACATCAGCCCTTTTCATTTGTCGGTGCCATGCGTGGTGTTTGGCGATGCTCACCCCGGCTTGCCTCCTTTCACGCTGCGGGTGTGTGCGGTTGAGGCCGGCCCACTGCGGACCTCGGCCGGATTCAGCATTACTTGCGACTACGGGCTGGAGGGGCTGGAAGGGGTGGATATCATCATCCTGCCCAGCTGGCAGGCAGGTAGGCCGGTACCACCACCACTATTGCAGGCCTTGCAGCAGGCGGCCGCACGCGGTGTGCAGATTGTCGGCCTGTGCCTGGGGGCGTATGTGCTGGCTGAAGCCGGGCTATTGGATGGCCGTGCCGCCACTACGCACTGGGCCTATGCCGAGGACTTTGCCAGTCGCTACCCGCAGGTGCGGCTGGACCCGGCGGTACTGTATGTGGAGGATGGCCTGCTGCTGACATCGGCCGGTACCGCTGCCGGGCTGGATTGCTGCCTGCATCTGCTACGGCAGCGCTATGGCGCGGAGCTGGCCAATGGCGTGGCGCGGCGGCTGGTGGTGCCGCCCCATCGGCAGGGCGGGCAGGCGCAGTTCATCGAACAGCCCTTGCCGGTACGGGCTGGTGATTCCCGCCTGGCGGGCTTGCTGGACTGGGTGCGCGCCAATCTGGCGCAGCCACACACCCTGGACAGTCTGGCGGCCCAAGTGGCAATGAGCCGACGCAGCTTTACCCGGCACTTTCGCAAGTTGACCGGCTGCACGGTGGGGCAGTGGCTGCTGAGTGAGCGCCTGTTGTTGAGCCAGCGCCTGCTGGAGCGCAGTGGACAGGGGGTGGAGCAGATTGCCACGCTGACCGGGCTGGGCTCGCCAGAGTCCTTGCGTCATCATTTTCGACAGCGCTATGGTGTGTCGCCCAGCCAGTGGCGGCACAGTTTTCAACTGACTGGAAGTGATGCCGACGGTTGATCCCAGGGCGCGGGGGAGGCAAAGCGCTGTTGCAGGAAATCCAGCAGGGTGCGCATGGCCAGAGGTAACTGGCGGCGTGAGGGGTAGAGGGCATATATCCCCAGGCTGGCAGGCTGCCAGTCCGGTAGCAGAACCTGCAGTTCTCCGCTTTCCAGCAGGGGGCGCACCAGATAATAGGGCTGCATGGCCAGGCCTGCGCCGTGGCGGCAGGCTTGCATCAGGGCCACGGCCTCGTTGGCGCTCAGCCTTCCCTGTACTTGTACGATGGCCTCTTCCTCTCCCCGGCGCAGGCGCCACTCACTGCGACCGAACTGGCTGTAACTCAGGCAGTGATGCTGCTGCAGGTCCGCCGGCTGCCGTGGCTGTCCATGGCGGCTCAGGTAGCCGGGTGAGGCGACGATGACGGAGTGGCAATCGGCTAGCCGGCGTGCAATCAGACCTGGATCCGGGTCATTGGTGATGCGGATGGCCAGGTCGATGCGTTCTTCGATCAGGTTGACGGCACGGTCGCCCAGCTGCAGGTCGATATGGATTTGCTGGTGTTGTGCCAGAAAGTCGCTGATGGCGGGTGCCAGTTGCGCCATGCCGAAGGACATGCTGGTGGTGATGCGCAGTTGGCCACGCAGCTGTCCGTCACGCAGCCCCACTTCCTCGCGGGTTTGCGCCGCCATCTCCAGCATCTGCTGGCAACGGGCCAGACAGCTGGCGCCGGCATCGGTCAGCGTCACCTTGCGGGTGGAGCGCTGCAGCAGGCGTGCGCCTAGCCAGTCTTCCAGTTCGGCGATATACCGTGTCACCATGGCGCGTGACAGGTTCAGCTCCTGACTGGCGGCGGTAAAGCTGTTACGCCGTGCCACTTCGACAAAAACCTGCATCGCAATCAGCCGGTCCATGACTTTCCTTGTTGAATGGGGGCTATTGTGTGCATCATAACTGACATGGCTCATGCATCAGGGACTGTCGTTGGCAAAACGCCGACGGCGACTTTTGTTCAACTGTCGTGACGAGGCCATCATGCTGCAACCCACGCTATCCCTGAGCTTCGTTTGTTGCCATCTGGCAGCAAGCCCTCCATGGTGGTCTGCTGTGCTCAGTCATCCCGACGAGGTGGCCGCATGGTAGACACGCCTCCCGCCTCCCGGCTGGATGTCGAGCTGGTCGAGGCCGACAAGATAGCTTGGTATCGACTGGCTTTTCCACCCTTGCTGGAAAAGATCTACCAGCGAGAAACCCGCTCCCGCCGGTTTGGCCGTTACCGTCTGTTCGGTGCCATCGGCATCCTGGTGTTCATGTTGTATGGCCTGGTCGACAAGTTCTATCTGAGCGATGTCTATCCGCTGATCTACCCCTGGCGCTTTTACTTTTTGCCGGGCTTCTCCCTGCTGACCATCCTGCTGGGCTACTGGCCGCCGTTCCAGCGCTGGTACGAGCTGTCGGTGGTGGTGGCACATACTGCGTATACGCTGGCGCTGATCTGGTTTTTCTCGCTAAGCCAGATGCCGGCCGCACAGCACTACTACAGCGGTGTGATGATGTGCCTGGTGTTCACCATGTTCGGTCTGCGCATTCCTTTCCGTCTTGCCTGTTATGGCAGCTTGTTGTGCATCGGCTATCTGGGGCTGGTCTTGTCGCGTGCCCAGTTCATGGACGATACCGCGCGTTCGCTGATTTTCATCCTGATGCTGTCCTGTGTTTGGCTCAGCCTGCTGGGTCTGTTTCAGCTGGAGAAGGAAGCCAGGCGCAATTATCTGCTGACGCTGGCCTTGCAACGCGACCATTTGCAGTTACAGCATGGCTTTCGCCAACTACAGCAACTTTCGGCGGTGGATAGTCTTACCGGCCTGTTCAACCGGGGATATTTCGACCAGCAGTTGCAGCAGCACTGGTCCAGCCGCTTGCAGTTGCGACACGATATTGCCTTGCTGTTTGTCGACGTCGACGATTTCAAGAAATACAACGACAGTCAGGGCCACCAGATGGGTGATACCGCCCTGATCCGGGTGGCACAGGTGCTCAGTCGTAATGCCACCCGCTATCAGGCCTGTCCGGCCAGGTATGGCGGCGAGGAGTTCGTGCTGTTGCTGCTTGGCTGCGATTTGCAACAGGCAGTGGAACTGGCCGAGCAGATCCGTCACGAAGTCGAAGCCCTGGCGCTGCCGCATCCCCGTTCGCAGTGCAGTGCGGTGGTCACCATCAGCGTGGGGATTGCTGCTGCCCATTACAGCATCAATCAACCATCAGAATGGCTGGTCCGGACGGCGGATGCCGCGCTCTATCAGGCCAAGCAGCAGGGACGTAATCGCATTGTCAGCATGCACGCCTGCCAGCCCAGAGCCCACTAGGTCTGCGGGTATCACAAACAGGGCTGTCTGATCATTTGCTCTGTATTTGAAACAATAATGCCCAGTTAGACGGATTTATTTGCTTTGTTTTAAGCGCTAAAGTGCACTCCATCATCAATGAACCGCAGTGGCGAATACGCCGTCCGCCACCATTCAGGAGAACACCATGTCGCGCTATTCCTCTCTATTGCTGTCCCTTACCCTGGCCTTGGGCTTGAGCACTGCCGCGCAGGCCGCCGATCCACTCAAACTGTCGGTTTACCAGGCGGATGACCACAGCTTCAATGTCACCTCGGTGTTGGTCAGCGGTGCAAAAGACGCGGTACTGATCGATACCGGTTTCACCCGTGCTGATGCCTACCGGATTGCGGCACAGGTGCTGGATAGCGGCAAACAGCTCAAGACCATCTATATCAGTCAGGCCGATCCTGATTATTACTTTGGTGCCACGGTGCTGAAGCAGATTTTCCCGCAGGCAGAGCTGCTGGCTGCCGCACCGACGCTGGCCAAAATCAAGGCCAATGTTGCCGGCAAGATGGCATTCTGGGGGCCGAAGATGGGAGATAATGCGCCGCAGGCACCACTGGCCTTGCCGCATGAGCTGAAAGGCAAGCAATTGCTGCTGGAAGGGCAGGCGCTGGAAGTGCGTGGTAGCAGCGGACTGCTGGCCCATCGCTCTTATGTCTGGATTCCGTCGATTCGTGCCATCGTGGGGAATGTGGGCGTGGTGTCCGGCCTGCATGTCTGGACTGCGGATACCCAGAGCCGGCAGGAACGCCAGGCCTGGATTGCCCAGCTGAATGAAATGGAAGCCTTGCAGCCGCTGCAGGTGATTCCGGGGCATATGGCCAAAGATGCCGCCACCGGTGTGGCCAGCATCCGCTTTACCCGCGACTATCTGCAGCAGTTTGAAACGAATCTGGCCGCATCCGGCAATAGTGCACAGCTGATCCAGCGCATGCAGCAAGCATTCCCGCAGGCCGGGGAAGTCATGTCACTGGAAATCGGTGCCAAGGTGAATAAAGGTGAAATGAAATGGTAAGCGCGACCCTGCATTATTTTTACGATCCCTTGTGTGGCTGGTGTTATGCGGCCTCTCCGCTGATTCAGGCCGCGGCCGCGCTGCCATCGCTGACGGTGCAGCTGCATGGTGGCGGCATGATGAGCGGGGCCAATCGTCAAGCGGTAACGGCAGCACTGCGCGACTATGTGATGCCGCATGATGAGCGCATTGCCAAGCTGACCGGGCAGGTGTTCGGCACGGCGTATTTTGATGGCCTGTTGCGTGATGGCAGCGCCGTGTTCGACTCCACGCCGCCCACGGCGGCCATTCTGGCGGCGCAGCAACTGGGACTGTCAGGCCTGGGCATGTTGTCGGCATTGCAGCGCGCACATTACCAGCAGGGCCGCAAAATTGCCGAGTCTGATGTCCTGGTGCAGATCGGTACCGAGCAGGGGCTGGCTGCCGCCGTATTCGCCTCCGAACTGGAACAACAGCTAGCACGGGTTGATCGCCACACGGCAGAGAGCCGCCGCCGTATGCAGCAGGCCGGTCTGCGGGGCTTTCCCGCCTTGTTGCTGGAGCGGAATGGCCAGCTGGAACGGGTGGAGGTTTCTCCCTGGCTGGGTCAGCCGCAAGCGTTCGCCGCGGCCTTGTCAGGGGAACTTGGCCAGCAGGGCGACGAGGCATTGCCATTGTGCACGCCGGAAAGTTGTGGCCCGGCCGCACAGGGATGAACCCACCCGGATGGCGGTGTCAGTAACAGATACATGCCAACAAAAAACCGATTGCCGCAGGTTGGGCAATCGGTTTTTTCATGGCTGGCGTGGCGTTACTGACAACGTACGACGACCAGCGAGATGTCATCATGATTTTCCCGCCCATCCAGATGCTGGTTGACCGCCTGGGTGATGGAGCCCTGAATGTCCAGGGTCTGGGTGGCACGCACGGCAGCCTTGATGCCTTCGATACCAAAAGCTTGCCCGTTGGCATTGGCCGCTTCGGTGATGCCATCGGAACAGACGATCAGCGAGCCGGGACTCTGCCATTGGTAATAATCGAGTGAGGCCTCGAAATCTCCGTCGGGCAAAATGCCCAGTGGCGGGGAGCAAGAAGAAAAATGTTTGAGTATCTGGCCCTGGCGGTCCACATAGCCGGCACAGGGGATGCCACCGTTCCACACGGCAATGCGGCGGCGCTGGTAATCCACTTCGATAATGGCTGCCGCCACAAAACGGCCAAGCGGCAAAATGGCGTGCAGCTTGCGATTGATGGTGCGGGCAATCTCCTGTATCGGCAGATTGCGATCGCACATGGCAAAGAAGGTGTCAACGGCGGGCAGGCCACAGATGGCGGCGGTCAGGCCATGGCCGGTACTGTCTGCCAGCATGATGCGATCCAGATCCGGCCGGATGCGACGGATGCAGATGGTATCACCGCTGAAGTTCATGGCCGGACGCTGCCACTGCTGGATATTGGGTGGAACCTGTTCGCTACGCCGGGTGAAACGATCCAGCACCATCTGGGCAAACATCTGCTCTTGCTCGTTGGCGCGGTAATAGTTTTCCAGCCGCTCGCTATCCTGCGCAATGCGATGTTGCATTTCTGAAATGCGGATCATCACATGCAGCTTGGCGGTGAGGATATCCAGGTCGATCGGCTTGACCAGATAATCATCGCCCCCCATGGTCAGGCCACGTAACAGCTGGCTGCGGTCGGACAGCGAGGTGAGAAAGATGATGGGAACCCAGTGCTCGCCCAGCAGTTCCCGGATGGCCTTGGTGGCAGTAAATCCATCCATGACCGGCATGGTGACATCCATGAAGATGACATCCGGACGTTGCTGCCGACAGTATTCAACCGCATCCTGTCCATTGCTGACGGGCACGGCTTCGTGACCCAGCATGCGGATGTAGTCGAGCAGAATCTGACGAGAGGTTGGGCTATCTTCAGCCACCAGAATGGTCAGTGCTCGGGTCATTCAACAAACCTTGTGAGAGCTTAACGGGCGGGAACCAGCGGCGCAGGAGCTGCTGAAAACGGGAAATTATCAGTACTATAGAGTGCTTGGGCAGTTTATGCCATTAGCTTGTCAATCAATCCACCATATTTGACAGATTGTCATGGGCAGCGGCCGATCACTGTTGTAGGCTTGCCGCACTCAAACTCCTGCTGAAACTGCAATCATGACCATCTGGGTAGATGCCGACGCCTGTCCCGCTGTCGTCCGCGACATTATCTGCCGCGCTGCGCAACGGACGGCCACCGCCGCCGTTTTTGTTGCCAATCGTGCATTGAAATTGCCCGCCAGCCCGCACCTGCGCAGCATTGTGGTGGGGCAGGGCTTTGATGTGGCTGATCAGGAGATTGCCCGCCAATGTCAGGCGGGTGATTTGCTGGTCAGCGGGGATATTCCACTGGCGGCGGCGGTGCTGGCCAAGGGGGCGGCCGCCGTCAATTTTCGCGGCGAAGCCTATTCCCCCGATACCATTGAAGGTCAGCTGACCTTGCGTGACTTCATGGACAACCTGCGTGCCAGTGGCATCCAGAGTGGTGGTCCTCCACCTTTCAGCCAGGCTGATCGACAGCACTTTGCCAACCGGCTGGATCAATGGTTGGCTGGGCACCCACGGCGCGGGACGCGTGACTGAGCTTCCCCTCTTGAATCTGGCAGGCATTGGTGAGGGCCTTCCGGTCTGCGTGGCTGCTTTGCCGGAGCGGCTCTCCCGCATTTTTTCATCCGAAACAGCCAGCCTGTTGTTTTTTAGCATGAAGCAAGCCATCGCCGTCAGCGATTTGGCCTGCCGATGCCTACGGCAATATCCACACTGGCTTTTCAGCACAAACAAGGTTGAAGCGCGGCTACTTTAAATAGAAAAATTTATTTTTCAGTAACCTTGTTATTGGTCAGCAGATTTCACTGCGAATGCCGATAAAGTCCCTAACAAATCAAGGCCGGCAGATGATGATCTGCTATTGCAAACCAAGCTGGCTGATGCAGGTGCAAACCAAGCGTGATTTGAAGAAATGTAAAATATGACCAATTGGCATGGGCAATGTTGATATCATAATTTATGGCTATCTGACAGTGCCATCGGATAGCTGGGTGGCGTGCTAACGATCAGGAAAGAGTCTCTGTGAGCCCAACCATGGATATCCGTGCAATTGCCACATTTGATTTGCAATCCGAGCAATATGCCCGCTTCCGGCCGCAATATCCGGAAGCCTTGTTCAACTGGCTGGGCGGGCTGGTTCCGTCGCGACAGCGTGCCTGGGACTGCGCAACCGGCACCGGGCAGGCTGCGTTGCAATTGTCGCGTCTGTTTGAACGGGTTGATGCTTGCGATATCAACCACAGCCAATTGCAGGTGGCGGAAGTGGCCAGCAATATCGTGTATCAGGAGTGTGCTGCCGAGCAGGCTGGCTATGGGGAGTCCGTGTTTGATCTGGTGACGGTGGCGCAGGCATTGCACTGGTTTGATCTGCCGCGATTTTGGTCTCAGGTGGCTCGCGCACTCAAGCCGGGTGGCATCTTCGCTGCCTGGGGTTATGAGCGCTTTCATGTCTCGGCTGAAGTCGATGATGCCATGCGGTTTTTCCATGCCGTCATCGAGCCGTTCTGGTCCAGCAGCAATCAATTACTGTGGAATGGCTATCGTGATGTCGGCATGCCGTTTCCCGCGCTGGATGCCCCGTCTTGCCAGATTTTGATGGACTGGAACCTGGAGCAGTTGCTGGGTTATCTGCATACCTGGTCGGCCAGCAAATTATGCATGCAAAGCCTGGGCAAGCCGGTGCTGAACGATGCCCGGCTACGACTGGCCCGTGCCTGGGGCGATCCGGCCATTGTGCGGCGGGTGAGGATGCCGCTGCATATCATTGCCGGACGAAAACCGGGCTAAGAGCTTGTTCAACGTCTCGCCTGCTAGGGCGAGACATGGCGAAAACGCCTCAAAACAAGTGGGGACGCGCAGTTTACATAAAGTAAATGAGCATGCCGAAGGCGTTTTTAACGCAGTATCGCCCCATGGAACGAGCACTGCAGACGATGAACAGCTTCTAAGGCAGGCTCCCGGCGCTGCGTATGGCGCACCGTCACTGCTGTTGACGGTGGGATTCGGCTTCCAGGTCAGACAGCAGGATGTTCAGGGCATCGGAGGAGCGCACCAGCTCCCATAGCGAAATGGCCAGTGAGGAAATCATCAGCAGCAAGCTGATACCAAAAGACAACTCCCCCAGTTGTTGCCAGCCGGTATAGATCTGGAACATGGCGACGGTGCAGAGAAACAAGCTGCCGATACCCAGAAACTGCATCCATTTGATCAACTGGATGCGCGTGCGCAGATTGCCGATCTGCAGCAGGATCTTGGGGTTTTGTTCGGCTTTGTAATCGGTATACAGATTGCGAATAATGCTGGCCAGGCCCAAAAAACGGTTGGTGTAGGCGAGCAGTAGCAGTGAAATGGCCGGGAACAGCAGAGCCGGGGTGGTGAGATTGAGTGCTGCGTGCATGGTATTCAGGAGTTCTCGTCTATCAGTACGTCGGTGCCGGTCGGTGTCTGCTCAAACAGCTGGATGATGTCCGGATTCTTCATCCGCACACAGCCCAGCGAGGTCGGTGTTCCCCAGGCTACATGTTCGCCAGCGCCATGAATGTAAATGGCTCTGTCATAGCTGTCGACGTCACCGCCTTGATTTTTTCCGGGCTCATCCCCGCACAGCCACAGGATGCGGGTCAGAATCCAGTCCTTGTTGGGATATTGCTGGTGCAATTCTGCCGTGTATTTCCATGGCGTGACCTTGCGCCGAAAAATGATGGTGTTTTCCTCTGCACCGTCTCCCAGCTTGTCGCAAACATGGTGCCAGCCGCGTGGTGTCTGGTAGCTGTTGACCAGCTCCCCGACACCGCGTTTGGCGGTGGAGACGGTATAGTGCTGCTGCAGGCGTCCCCAGCCATCAAACAGGCTGAGCGACTGGCTGCGAATGCCGACCAGTATCCATGGCTGACCGTAATGGCGGCCATTGGCACGGGTTGCCTGCAGCGGGGCATCTTGTTGTTGCTGCAGGACAAAGCCGGCCAGCTCGCTACTGTCGCTGGTTTCAGCCCGCGCCAGCATAGGCAATAGCCCTGTGCTGCTCAGCATGCCAACCATCACCAGGCTTCGCCACATGTTCAGGCCTCCGCTTGATGCCGGCGTTGCTGAAAAAACGCCGCCATTTGCCCTGCACACTCTTCGGCCATCATCCCCCCAAAAACGGCGGTGTGATGATTCAGGTGCCGCAGGGCAAACAGATCCAGCACGCTGCCTGCCGCGCCTGTTTTGGGCTCCACCGCACCATACATCACGCGCGCCACCCGGGCATGCAGGATGGCTCCGCTGCACATGACACAAGGTTCCAGTGTGACATACAGGTCGCAGCCGTCCAGTCGGTAATTACCCTCATGCAAGGCCGCGGCCCTGAGTGCCTGTATCTCGGCATGGGCCGAGGGGTCCTTGCTGCCGATGGGCTGATTAAAGCCACGGCCGATGATCTTCCCCGCTTTGACGACCACGGCGCCAACGGGAACCTCCCCCTGTTGTGCCGCCAGCGCCGCCTGCTGGATTGCCTCCTGCATGAACAGATGGCTTTCTGCTGCAGCGGGTGGCAAGGCCACCGGAGGATGTGCGGCCAGCTGTTGGCGCAAATATTGTCGGTCGGCCTCGGTCAATTGCGACCAGTGCACACCGCGGGCGGCGGCTTCCAGGGCATACAACAGCCGGGTGGTCACGCTATGTCCTGCCGCTTTCAGCCGCAGGAAGGTCGTGACACTGCCCTGTTGCAGCAATTGTTCCCGGTGGGCAATGCCCATTTGCTGCAGCCATTGCACGGCAGCAGGTGGCAGGGGCGGGGTGGTCAGCAAGCTGGTTGTAGGAGAGAGGATCTGATTCATGGTGTAGAACCTTGCATGCTGTCATTGTAGCCGCCTGAAGGCCAAGTCTTGCACAACAAGTTTAAAGAATCATCAGAAAATGCCGATGTATTCAGCA
>JAFANL010000112.1 GCA_019232735.1 Aquitalea sp.
CGCATCCAGCAGCCCCAGATCACGGTTGGCCAGCGCGGCGGCCTTCTTGATCTGTGCCAGCGCAATGATCAGATCGCCGTAGCTGGCGATGGTCTGGCCGGTAATGGGAAAGTTTTCCACGGCGCGCAGGGTGTGCACACCCCAATAGGCAGTAGCCGGAACGGCGCGATCGCCAAGCAAGTCGTGTTCGATGCGAGTGGACATGCAAAAGCCCTTGTTCGGTGGTCTCCGTCGATGCGGAGCAATGGGGGCAGACTGTAGGCTGTCATGCCCGGGCTTGGCTAATTCCGATTCGCAATCAGGTCATGCAAATTTTGCATAACCATGCCGATAACACGGTTAGCCTCTGCGGGATGCACATGCGCGACAGTGCAGCGAATCCCACCCGGCAGGGCTCAATGGGCAGAAGGCGATGCCTCGCACAGCTAGTGCGCGTCGGCCTGAAAGCCAAGATCACCCACCTTCAGCAGCAGGTACTGGCCATTCTGATAGCGCAGCAGGCTCAGACTGGTATTGGGAATATCCGTACTTTTTGCCTGACCAGGCACAAGGAGATCCAGGAGGGTAAGAATGGCGCCACCGTGGCTGACCAGCAACACATTGCCACCACCTGCGGCTAGCGCCCGGTCCAAGACATCCTGCATGCCGGCCCGCAAGCGCGATTCGATTTGCGGATAGGTTTCCGCCCAGCCGCGTGGATCATGATCATGAATGGCCTGTGCGATGGCACGATCATTCATCCGGCGGGTAAATTCATTCCAGTTGCCCCACCCCGGATCAAATTGCATTCCTTGCTGGCGGAACAACGGGGCCCACATCTGGGCATCTGGCAGCCCTTCGAAACTACCGTAGTACCATTCACGAAAACGCTCGTCTTCCTGCAATGACACACCCGGATGCCGTCCCTGGCCCAAAACGATAGCAGCGGTGGCGCGCGCACGCCCCAGATCACTGCTGTAGGCGGCAATGAAAGGGGTGGCCGCCAAGCCCCTGCCCGCTGCCTGTGCACCCTGGATGCCGGCGGCCGTCAAGGGCGTGTCCGACCAGCCTTGCACCTGACTGGTGGTATTGAACAAGGTTTTGCCATGGCGCAGCAGATAGATGTCCACCACGCCACTGCCCATCTCTGCCGCTGCAGCCAGGTTACAAATCCACAAGGCCAGGCTACACGCTATCCATCGCACCGCTTGGGCATTTCTCATACACGTTTCTCCGGCCTGGCAGGGTTGCAGGAGGCTTCATGCTAGGAAATGTAGCGGCGATGAACAGCAGGCAAGCACTTAAAAGATGGCCGTTTTATCTGGATAGGCTACGGACAATCACACCGGATCTCCACTGCTGGCCAGATAATCCCAGAATGCATCCAGCTCGGGACCGCTGCGCTTCTTGTCGCGATAGAGCCTGACCTCCATGTCCACGCTCCAGCCTTCTGGCGCCGCCAGGACCAATTGCCGGGAGCGCAATTCCTGCTGCACCGAGCTTTCGGGTAAAAATGCCACGCCATGGCCTTCCAGCACCATGTTTTTCAAGCCCTCCGCCATGTCTGTCTCGTAACGTAATGACAGAAAGGTCGGTGCTGGCGCGGCCTCCAGAATCAGATCCGTCATCAGGCGGAAATAGGCATTACTGGCATACCCCAGGAAAGGCAATGGCTGATCCGCACTGCCGGGCAGGGAATGGCGGGGGGTCTGATCGGCATTACTGCGGACATAGGGGCGCAGGCTTTCCACCCCCAGTCGCAAGCCGCTGTAACGTGGATCCGCCAGATCCACCGGCTGTTTGGGATGGTGGTAGCACATCAGCAGATCGCAACCGCCTTCTACAAATGCCAGCAAGGCATCATGCACATTGCTGGCCTGCAGCCGGCAGGATAAGGGGCCAAAGCCCTGCTCCACACTGCTTAGCCACTTGGGGAAAAAGGAAAACGACAGGGTATGAGGTACCGCCAGGCTGAGCGTACCGGCTGGTAACGGCTGCAAGCCCCGTAGCTGGGCACGGGTGCTGTTGATCTGGGCCAGCATCTGCACGGCTTGTTCGCGCAGCAACTCACCGGCAGGGGTCAAGCGGGTGGGATAGGTGGTGCGGTCAATCAGGTCGGCCCCCAGCCAGCTCTCCAGGGACTTGATACGGCGTGAGAATGCAGGTTGGGTAAGATGACGTACCTCGGCGGAACGGGTAAAGCTGCCCGTATCGGCCAAAACCAGAAAATCTTCCAGCCAGCGAGTTTCCATGAGACAGCCTTTTTTACTTATTACCGCTAAATAGTATTTAAAATCATGCCGTTAATCAAAACAAGCTAAGAAATTTTCAGAAAAATTTGATATTTTGCAAGGTGGAAAAGTGCATTACCCCTACAATGCAAAAAACCATAAATTGTTTGACAATGAGAATTACACACGCAATCTGGCGCCGCATCCTGGGCCTGCTGCCGGGAGAAATTGCCAGCAATGAAACCGGCTGGCTGATTAGCCCCCATCAACACATCGCCCTGCTGCAACAGCGTCGGGCGCTGATGCTGGTCAACCGGGTGCGCCTGTTTGCCTTGCTGTTTGCCTTGCTGACGCCGCTGTGGATCGTGGTGGATGTGCTGACCCTGCCCGTCAGCCTGTGGAGCAAGCTGGCCACCATGCGCGTGCTGGCCACCCTGGCATTTGCCGCGCTGGTGGCCTGGTCTCCGCAAGATGGCAGGCTCCGGCGCGCCTATCAGGGCATGGCCATGCTGTTTGCCATTCCCACCGTGTTTTACATTGGCTCCCACTTGCTGATGACGCAATACCATCTGCAAGGGATTTCAGCTGCCATCGGCAGCGGCTATGCCTTCCTGCCCTTTGTGCTGCTGGCGGCCTTTTCCATTTTTCCGCTCACCCTGATTGAAAACCTGGCCTTTGCCATGCCGGTGCTGCTGGCCTATGCCCTGGCCTGGATACTGGACTGGTCGGTGGACAGCTGGCCTTCATTCGGCGGCGAGTTCTGGCTACTGTCCTTGCTGGCCGGCGTCTCCACCCTGGCCAGCATCAGCCAGCTGGCCTTCATCATTGCCCTGGTTGGCCAGACCATACGCGACCCACTGACCACCGCCTTTTCCCGTCGCAGCGGCATCGAGATGCTGGAGCTGCAACTGGTCAATGCCGAGCGCACCCAGCAGCCGCTGGCCGTGGCTTTTATCGATCTGGACCAGTTCAAGAGCATCAACGACCAGTTTGGTCATGCCGCCGGTGACAAGACCCTGAAGCAACTGGTGCAGAAAGCACAAGCCTGTGTGCGACGTGGAGACGTGCTGGTACGCTGGGGCGGGGAGGAGTTCCTGCTGCTGATGCCCAATACCGACATCATCCAGGCACGGCTGGCAATGGACAGACTACGGCGACAAGGCCTGGGCGTCCGCCCGGACGGTAGCCCGCTGACCGCCAGTATCGGCCTGGCCGAACGGCTGGCCGACAAGAGCAACAATCGCCGCCAGCTGGTGGAAATTGCCGACCGCCGCATGTACCGTGCCAAACAGCAGGGACGTGACCGGGTGGTCTACGACTAAGTCATCGCCACCCGCTACGTCTCAGCCCTGCTGTAATACCACCCAGTCCTGAGTGGACGGCGCGGCGCGGAACTCATGTACCACCTGCTGCATCAAGGCGAAGGCCTGCGCACCATCCAGCTGCTGGCAGGCTTGGCCCAGTTGCTGCATGAAGTGCTGCAATTCTTCGGCCGCCAGATGGTATTCCTGCGCGCGCAAGATGCGCGGATGATCGGTAGCCAGTACGTTGTCCCCGATCAACAGCTCCTCGTACAGTTTTTCGCCTGGTCGCAGACCGGAAAAACGGATTTCGATATCGCCGCCCGGGTGCTTGTCATCCCGCACTTCCAGCCCTGACAGATGCACCATGCGCCGCGCCAGTTCGGCAATCTTCACCGGCTCGCCCATGTCCAGAACGAATACATCCCCGCCCTCACCCATCGCCCCGGCCTGAATCACCAGCTGGGCAGCCTCGGGGATGGTCATGAAGTAGCGGGTGATGTCCGGATGGGTGACCGTTACCGGGCCACCGGCCTTGATCTGCTTCTTGAACAGCGGGACTACGGAACCGGAGCTGCCCAGCACATTGCCAAAGCGCACCATGACAAAGCAGGTTTTGCTGCCGCTGGCGTGACGGCCCTGCAGGGTCAGCTCGGCCAGACGCTTGGTTGCACCCATCACATTGGTGGGGCGCACCGCCTTGTCGGTGGAAATCAGCACGAAGGTATCAACGCCACAGTCTTCCGCAGCCTGCGCCGTGGTATCGGTGCCAAAGGCATTGTTGAGGATGCCTGCCACCGGATTGTGTTCCACCATGGGTACATGCTTGTAGGCGGCCGCGTGGTACACGGTTTCCACCGCGAACGTGCGCATGATCTGGCACAGCCGGGCATGGTCGGTGACCGAGCCCAGTACCGGCGTGCGCGCAATGGCCGGGGCCAGCTGTGACAGTTCCTGGTCGATGGCGTAGAGGGCAAACTCGGTCAGTTCGAACAGCACGATGCGCGCCGGATTGTTGCGGGCAATCTGCCGTACCAGTTCGGAGCCGATGGAACCGCCAGCCCCGGTCACCATCACCACCCGGCCCTGGATATTGCGCGCCAGCAGTTCGGGACGGGGCGGCACCGGGTCGCGGCCCAGCAGGTCCTCGATTTCCACTTCCTTCAGCTCTTCCACCCGCGCCTCACCGGAGACCAGATCAGCCATGCCGGGCAAGCGCTTGATGGGAATGCGCAGATGTTCCAGCGATTCCAGAATCTCGCGCTGACGGCCACGGCTGACCGAAGGCATGGCCAGCAGGATGCAGCTGGCGGCAGTTTCCTCGATCAACAAGGGCAGGTCGTCCGGCGCATGCACGCTGAGGCCGCGGTAGGTGCGCTTCCAGCTGTCCGGATTGTCATCGACAAAGGCCATCGGCCGGTATTCCTTGCCAGCCTGCAAGGCCAGCATCAGCTGTACCCCGGCCTGACCGGCACCATAGATGATGACGTGTTCACGCGGGGCATCCACCGAATCGATACGCCGCACCAGACCGCGCAGCACAAAGCGGCTACCGCCGATATAGGCCATGGCGAACATCCAGAAGATGATGATGGACGAGCGCGGAAACGGCGCGATGCGCGCCATCACGATGACCGCCGTCAACACCAGCACCGCCAGGCT
>JAFANL010000068.1 GCA_019232735.1 Aquitalea sp.
GCCACCAGCAGCAGGGCGATGGACAGCTGGGCTGCGCCATGGCTGTCAAAGCCGGCGCGATATTCGGCAAAAATCTCGGTGGTAAAGGTGCGAAAGCGCAGCAGGACAAAGGCACCGAACTCCGACAGCGTACTCAGCGCCACCAGCAGCATGCCGCCCAGCAAGGCGGGTCGCAGCTGGGGCAGGATCAGGCGGAAGAAGCAACGCCATGGCCCCAGTCCCAGGGTGCGTGCGGTTTCTTCCAGCGCCGGGTCCAGGCCGCGCAGGGCGGCGGATACCGGCAGGAAGACCAGCGGTGAGTAGGCGCTGCCCAGCACCAGCAAGGCGCCGGGAAAGCCTTGCAGATCATCGCTGAGTGAAACCCAGGCATAACTGCTGATGAAGGTGGGGATGGCCATCGGTGCTACGCTCAGCAGTGGCCACAGTCCCTGCCAGGGCAGGCGGGTGCGTTCGGAAAACCAGGCGCAGGCCAGCCCCAGCACGCCGCACAGCAGCGTGGTGGCGGACACGATGAGCGCCGTATTGAGGGCCAGCGAGCCGACCAGCGGACGCCACAGGGTGTCGATGAAGTCTGCCGGGTCGGACTGGGCGGCCTGCCAGACGATGACCAGTAGCGGGGAGACCAGAACGGCACACACCGCCAGGGCGGCAGCAAGCAGCCAGCCCTGGCGGTGTGTGGTTCTCCCCGGAATCAGGGAGTGGATGGCCATTTACAGCAAACCGGCCTTGCGCAGCATCGGCGCTGCCTGACTGTCATCCCCCAGCTTCTGCATGTCCAGCGCCGGCGGTGCCAACTGGCTGAAGGGCTTGAGTACCGGTGCCGGTGCAATACCCGGCAGCAGCGGGTACTCGAAGCTGATATTGCTCTTGGCCAATACTAGCTGGGCGCGGGCGCTGGTCAGGTAGCTGACAAACTTCTGTGCCGCATCGGCGTTGTGCGCGGTTTTCAGCACGCCAGCGCCGGAAACATTCAGCAGCGCACCCACATCACCGTTGCCGAAATGGTGCAGCTGACTGTGCATGCCCTTGGCACCCAGCTCGACCTGCAGGCGGGCCCAGTAGTAGTTGTTGACGATGCCGACAGCCACGCTGCCACGGTTGACCGCAGCGGCCACGCCTTCGTTGTCATCAAACATCTGGGCATTGTTGCGCAGACCCTTCAGCCATTGCTGGGCGGCGGCATCACCCTTCAGCGCACGAACAGCGCTGACCAGCGGCAGGAAGTCGCCGTCGGACGGGGCAATGGCCAGCTTGCCCTTCCATTGCGGTGCGGCCAGGTCCAGCAGCGAGGCCGGCATGCTCAGGCCAGCGGCCAGCTTGTTGTTGACCACCAGCACGTTTTCACGTGCGGTCACGCCCACCCAGCTGCCGCTGGGGGAGTTGTACTTGGCCGGAATGGCCGCCAGGGTGGTGGCCGGCAGGCGGGTCAGCATCTGCTTGCCTTCCAGTGCCATCAGTTCCGGCGAGTTGGAAGCCAAGTAGACGTCAGCCGGCGAGGCCTTGCCCTCGGCCATCAGCTGGGCGACCAGCTCCGGGCCTTCACCTTCACGCACCTTGACGCTGATGCCACTGGCTTGTTCGAAGTCCTTGACTAGCAACTTGACGGTTTGCGGGTGCTGGGCGCTGTACAGGATCAGGCTGGCGGCATTGGCCGGCAGTGCCAGGCCCAGGCTGATGAGGGTTGCGGCGCCAAGCAGGCCCTGCTTGATAAATGGTTTCATGGTGAACTGCCTTGTATTCGGTTGGTTTACAGTCCGGCGAACAGCGGCTCGCCGATATAGCCCTTGCCGTCGGTACCTGGCGGGCAGGCAAAGATGGCGCTGGCTACGTGCGTGGTGTACTGGTTCATCATGTCGCGCGCGGCCACGGTCTTATTGATCCGGATAAAGCCGCTGCGCGGGTCGCGCTGGTAGGCGATGAAGAACAGGCCGGCATCGTATTCGATGCCTTGATGCCAGGGCGGCCAGCGCTCGGCGGTGAAGTTGGAGCCGTCATTGTAGGAATAGGCGCGGCGCAGAATACGGGAGCCGCCATTTTCCTGTGGCGAGGCCACGCGCGAGTGGGCGCTGTCCGGAATGATGGGGTTGCCGTCCTTGTCGGTGGCTTCCAGCTTCATGGGCTCGAATTCGTTCTTCTGGCCCAGTGGTGCACCATTGTCCTTGTAGCGACCCACCACTTCCTGCTGGAAGCCCAGTTCGCTGCGGTCCCAGTGTTCCAGCGCGATGCGGATGCGGCGTACCACCACGTAGCTGCCGTTTTTCATCCAGCCGCCTTCGTCGCCGACCCAGACAAACTCCTTCATCAGGGCCGGGTCCTTGGTGGACGGATTATTGGTGCCATCCTTGAAGCCCATCAGGTTGCGCCCGGTGCTGCCATCGGCCGGTGCGCTGGCAAAACCGGTCTGTGCCCAGCGCAGGCTGGCCACGCCCTGTGCCAGGGCCGCCAGCTGGCGTACCGCATGGAAGGCCACTTGCGGATCGTCGGCGCAGGCCTGGATGGACAGGTCGCCGCCGCTGCGTTCCGGCACCAGCTGGTCGCCATTGAACCTGGGCAGATCGACAAAGGCTTCCGGACGCCGTGCGGCCAGGCCGTAGCGGTCCACCCCGTTCTTGACGAACAGGCCGGGGCCGAAGCCAAAGGTCAGCGTCAGTTTGCCAGTGGAGAGGCCGATGCTGTCGCCACCGTCTTCCGGCGCGGCATCCATCTTGCCGCTCAGCGGCAGCGCGGTCTGGCCGCGGCTGAGCCGGCGTGCTGCAGCGGTCCAGCGCTTGAGCAGGGCGATGACATCGGCGCGCTGTTCTGTATCCAGATCGAAGGCGGCAAAATAGCTGTGCTTTTGCTGCGGCGTGATGATGCCAGCCTGGTGCGGGCCATCAAACGGGATGAGATCAAGCGGCGGCGGTGTGGCAGCTAGTGCGCGCGGGCTGGACAAGACGCCCAGTCCGCCGCTCAGCAGTGCCCCGGCCACGGCAGCCTGGGTGCCGCCCAGCAGAAAACGCCGGCGGGCGGGGTTGATCGGTGTGTCGTGCTTACTCATTTGGCCAGTACCACGGTGTTGACATCATCTGCCACAAAGTAGAAACCATCGCCTGCGGCATTCATGGTGATGCCGAACAGGTTGCCATTGCCCGGCGGGGTCATGGCCTTGTTGGTGTTGATCCAGCGGGCCACCAGCTGCTTGCCGGTTTCCGGGTCGATTTCCAC
>JAFANL010000101.1 GCA_019232735.1 Aquitalea sp.
ACGTTAAAGCCTTGCAGGCGCTTGAAGCGGGCCAGCACGTCGGTAATGGTGTAGTTGCGCACATGGCCCATGTGCAGCTTGCCGGACGGATAGGGGAACATCGACAAGGCGTAGTACTTGGGGCGGCTGGCGTCTTCGACGGCCTTGAAAGCAGCGGTGCGCTGCCATTTTTGTTGCGCTGCGGCTTCGACTTCGCGCGGGCTGTAGATTTCTTGCATGGTGATCTTTGTCTGGAATGGCTTGAAAACAAAAGGGCGGACTGCCCAAGTCCCCGCCTGGCAGGGCTGCTTGGGCAGTCCGTCACAAATTCAATCGGCCCATTATAGCGGCCAGAGGGGGCTGCCGATAAGAGCCGCGCAAAAACAAAAGCTTGCCGTCATGGCGGCCCGCAGCAAGGGCTGGGCGGACGCGGGTCGGTGAATTCGCGAAATCAGGCCAGCATTGCACCGGATGCAGCAGGTCGTAGTCATCCGCAGCGCGCGGTCACGCGGATGGGTGCCAAGCTGCCTCATGATCTGGAACCGGTCGCCCGCGCGCAGCAAGATTTTCATCTATTTACCGGCAGCGACCCGCCTCGCCGGCTTAGCGCCAGCGCAGCTTGAACAGCTCCAGCTGCTGCATCAATACCTCGAGAATGCCCCCTTCCCACAGCGAATGACCGGCCATTTCCACCAGATGGAAAGCAGCCTCCGGCCAGTGCCGTGCCAGTTCGCTGGCGGTGACGGGCGGGCAGACCACGTCATAACGCCCCTGGACGATGACGGCCGGAATATGGCGGATGCGGTCGATCTGCCGCAACAGCTCCCCTTCCGGCAGGAAGATGCGATGGACAAAGTAATGCGCCTCCAGCCGGGCCAGCGAGAGTGCAACATATTCGCTGCTGGCACGTTCGATGGCATCCGGATTCTGGCGAATGGCCACGCATGCCCCCTCGTAACGGCCCCAGGCACGGCATACCGGCAGGTGGACGGCAGGATCGGGATGAGTCAGACGCCGGTAATAGGCTGGTAGCAGATCCTGGCGCTCCGCCTCGGGAATGGGCGCGATAAAACGCTGCCATTCTTCCGGGTAAAACTGGCGCATGCCATGCATGAACCAGTCGATTTCACTCTGTCGTCCCAGAAAGATGCCACGCAGGATCAGCCCCTGCACCCGCTCCGGATACGCCTGGGCATAGGCCAGCGCCAGCGTGCTACCCCAGGAGCCGCCAAACACCAGCCAGCGCTCTATGCCCAGATGCAGCCGCAGCCGTTCGATATCGGCAATCAGATGCTGGGTGGTATTGTCGCGCAGCTCGCCACGCGGCACCGAGCGGCCACTGCCGCGCTGATCGAACAACACCGCCCGGTAATACAGCGGGTCAAACAATTGCCGGCTCATGGGGGAGCAACCATCCCCCGGGCCACCATGCAGGTACAGCACCGGCTGGCCATCCGGGCGGCCACATTGTTCCCAATACATCTGGTGCAGTGAATCCAGGGGCAGCATGCCACTGGCAAACGGGGTGATCGGCGGATAGAGCATCAGACTCCTTGGACAGAGGCAAACAACCGACACGCGGCGGAAGGTCAATATCACCAGTCCGGCCGCCAGGCTGTCAACACAGCTGGCGGGTGATGTAGTCCCACTCTTCCTGCGTCACTGGCGTGATCGACAAGCGGTTACCACGCTTGAGTACCAGCATCTGTTCCAGCAGGGGGTGCTGACGCAGCTGCGCAGGTGCCAGCAGCGGGGTCTTGCGCACAAAGCGCACATCCACACACTGCCAGCGTGGTGCCTGCGGCGTGGATTTAGCATCGAAATAAGGGCTGGCCGGATCGAACTGGCTGGAATCGGCATGGGCCGGCCCCACCACTTCGGCCAGACCGGCAATACCCGGCTCAGCACAGCTGGAATGCCAGAACAGCACCCCGTCACCCGCTTGCATGGCATCGCGCATGAAATTGCGAGCCTGGTAATTGCGCACACCGGTCCACTCGAATGCCTGCTGCGGGGCAGCCATCAGATCATCAATGGACGTTTCGTCCGGTTCGGATTTCATCAGCCAATAGCGCATGGGAAATGTCTGTTAATCATTGGAAGGTTAACTTAACAATTTACGCCATCTTACAACCGCCGGGCTGGATTATGCTGAGCACAAGATAAACACCAAGGCCGCATGGCCCTTGCCCACCGGGAGAAATATCATGAAAAGCCTGTTGATCGGCGTATTGCTGGCCAGTGCACTGAGCGCCTGCGTTGTCGTTCCGCCACGGGTTGCCTACCGACCGGAAGTGGTTGTCCCGGTGGTTGCCGTCCCTGCTTATGGCTATCACCACTGGGAACGTTAAACCAGGACTGAGCACGGCCCTTACCCTCCCCGCTGGCGGGCAGGAAAGGCAATACAGCCCCCGCTACCAAGCCTCCGTCAGGAGGCTTTTTCACGGCCCCCGCGGGGAAAGCGATGCAGGCCAGACTCGGTCAGCAGATAATCCAGTCGCACATCCCATGCTTCGCGTGGCACGGCGGCGACACGCTGGCAATCGTAGGCCACCCCCACCAGCAAGGGCTTGCCGAACAGGGCATGGCGATGGCGAAACGCCAGGCTGCTATCGTAAAAACCACCGCCCTGCCCCATGCGATAGCCTTCCTCATCCACCGCCAGCAAGGGCAGCAGCAATACATCCAGCTTTTCCGCACGCAGACAGGGGCCATCGAATTCCACAATGCCGTAGCGCGGATGGCGATACCAATGTCCGCTGGCCGTCAGCCGGGAAAACCACATGCGTCGACCCCGGGTGGGAATCTGTGGCAACCACACGCTGGCTCCACGCTGCAAGGCCGTGCTGAGCAGGATTTCGATATCCAGCTCGGAACCGGCGGCCAGATAACCACCAATGCGCTGCCCGCGCCGCAACAGACGGCTGGCATGCCGCGCCACCGCCCGCATGGCTTGGGCACGATAGGCCGGGGGCAAGGCCATGCGTTGACGGCGAATGGTTTTGCGCAAGGCGATCTTATCGCTGACGGCACGATTGGAGTTAGTCATGGCGGCGAGCAATCAGGAAGCAGAAATGAAAACGACCCGAAGCAAGGTGGCTCCGGGTCGTGGAAGGGAGACCCCCGCGAGTGTCGTTTGGGCATAATTCGCTTGTACCCTGTTTCCAGGGAGGGCCACCTGCCAGCCACTTCGGGCGCATCCTCAGGGGACGCGACACACCCGTGACTCACGCTGGCGGCCAGAAGCGAACGCATTGGTACAAAGGAATTGTTAGCCTTCACGAACACCGCAGGGGATAAACTGATCTGGGTGTCAGCCAGTTCCTGCTTGATCTTCTGAAATCAGAACAGGGCTTGCTGGCTTTCGCGTAGCGCCGTATCGGCTGCTTCGCTCATGTTGCGTATTTTACGCTGGAACGAGGCCATTTCCAAGCCCTCTCCCACCTTGGTACGTAATAAATCGTGGGCGATGTTGAGCGCGGCCATGATGGCGATCTTGTCGGCATCCATCACCTTGCCGTGTTGCTGGATCAAATCGATCTTGCCTTCCAGCAAACGCACCGCTTCCAGCAGGGTTTCGCGCTCGTCCGTCGGGGTGCCGATGGTGAAATGGCGACCGAGAAGTTCAATGTCGACCTGTACGATATCGCTCATTCTGCCTCTCCTTCACCCTGCTCCGGCTCGTCGGCCTTGGGCAGACGCTCCACCAGCGCCGCCACCCGGCTGCGTGTTTCGTTCACACGGAAATTCAGCTCGGCGTTTTCCTTCAGCGCTTCAGCCAGCGCCTGGGCAAAACGGCCGTTCTGGGTTTCCAGCTCCTTGATGCGGGCAATCAGGGCCTGCACGCGGGATTCGAGATATTCCAGTTCCTTGTCCATGGCGGCGAGGATAGCGGGCGGCTAGTCCAGCGTCAAACCAAGCGTACGTCGCGCTGTGTCCAGCGTGGCACACAGGGCAGCAGCACCGTCCACCAGACGCGGGCCGGGGATGGTCAGCAGATCCTCGTTCAGCACGTAACGGGTATGGCGGGCAACCGCCGGCAGCACCGGCCAGCGGTCCCACATGGCCAACACATCGGCCCGGCCAGCCAGCATGACTTGTGGCTGAGCGGCGACAACAGCCTCGATCCCCACCTGGGGGGCTGCTTGGGCCAGTGGGCCAAACACATTGCGACCGCCGCACAACTGCATCATCGCGCCCATGAAGCTGCGCTGGCTTACGGTAAAGATGGGAGCGCTACTGATCTGGTAAAACACGGTCACCGGAGCGCGGTGGGCATAATGCAGACGCAGCTGAGCCAGACGTTGACGATAACGCCTGGCCGCCGCTTCGGCCTGCATTGGCCTGCCGGTCAATTGGCCCAGGCCTTGCATTTCTGTGGCGACATCGTCCAGCTGGAGCGGGTGGCTGACAAAAACGGCAAGCCCCAGCTGGCGTAGCCGCTCCAGCTCCTGCGGATTACCGCCGTCCTGCCAGGCCACCACCAGATCGGGCCGCTGCCGCAACACTGCCTCCAGGCTGACCCCGCTATACCCCCCCACACGCGGCAACAGACGGGCTGCTGGCGGGTAATTGCTGTAATCCACCGTGGCCACCAACTGTCGCCCGGCACCAATGGCATACAACATTTCGGTGGCATGTGGTGACAGCGAGACAATGCGCTGCGCCGGCCCGGTCAGTGTCAGCGGCTTGCCACTGGCATCCGGTGCGGTGACCGCCGCCTGCGCCGCCATGCCGCACAGAGCACACCAGATGGCAACAAGGAGACGACGCATCAACCGCCCTTGAGCGCCA
>JAFANL010000075.1 GCA_019232735.1 Aquitalea sp.
GCATCAAACACCAGCGATCTGCAGCAACTGGCCTGGCGGCTGGCGGTGGATGGCCAGGCTGACATGTTACAGACCCGGCCGGATTCGGCCCGGCTGGCACTGTCTGCCGCCCTGGACCACGCCGGCACCATTGCCGGGCTGGCGCAGCAACTGGCCGATATCAGCCGGCAGCTGCCCACAGGACAGCGCGTGGTGCGGCTGGGATGGGTGAAGGAGGAGGCCGCAGCACTTCCCGAACATCTGGCCCAGGATGTGCGCCGTTATGCGCCGCGCCGCCACTGCTTGACTATGGCGGATTGGCTGGGCTGGGGGCTCACCACGCTGGCCTTGTTGCTGATCATCGGCATGACGACCTCTTTTTTGCACAATCGGCAACAGATCGTGGACGCGGAGCAACAGGTGCAGCTCTTGCGCCAGCTGGGTAGCCCGCTCAAGGCCCTGCCGGTTTTGGCCAGTGTGCAGCAACAGATCAGTCGGCTGGAACAGGCGCAACGGCGAGGCCAGCCCTGGTGGTGGCGGCTGGGTCTGAACCAGACCTTGGCAGTAGAACAGGCTTTGCTGAATAGCTATGGCAAGGCAGCCAGACGCTGGGTAGTGGAACCGGTGCAGCGGAATTTGCGTCAGGTACTGCTGGCCTTGAATGATATTCCCCTGTCCAGTGGCGAGGATGAAGCGCTCCGCCTGGCACAGCGGCAAGGCTATGACAGCCTTAAGGCTTACCTGATGCTGGATCAGCCCACGCGGACCCAGCCAGCCTTCCTCAGCGCGCAGCTACTGCAGGCCGATGGACTGGCTGCCGGCCGTCGCGCAGATATCCTGCGTTTTTACAGCAGTCAATTGCCAGCACAAACCGGCTGGCGCCTGGCCGCCGAGCCTGCCGTCGTGGAGGCGGCACGCCAGACTTTGCTGTCGCTCAACGGCATTGAGCATGGTGATGACACCATTTATCAATCCATCCTGACTCAGGCCGCAGCCAAATATCCACCCCGCACGGCGGCCAGCCTCTTACCCGGCGTAGACAGCCGCGGACTGTTCCTGCTGCCCGCTACCCTGCCCGGGGTCTATACCCGTGAAGCATGGGAAGCTTATGTCAGCGAAGCCTTCGACCAGGCAGATCCCAAGCAGGGCAGCGAGGCCGCCTGGGTCATGGCGGCAACGGCCAACAAAAGCGATGCCGCGGGGTTGAAAATGCGCTTGCGCCAGCGTTACTTTGCAGACTACGCCGCAGCCTGGCAGACCTTTCTCAACCGACTGCACTGGCAGCCCGCCGGTTCGCTGGCCTCTGCCGTGGAACAGCTGAATGCCTATGCCGACCCGCAGCGCTCGCCATTGCAGGCCTTGATGACCTTGCTGCAATACCAGGGACGAGCCGGGGCCGCTGAGAAATCGCTGGCCAGCAATCTGCTGGACAAGACCCGCGAACTGGTGGGCAAGAACAGCAAGCCGCAGCTACCAGGCAAAATGATCGAAGCCGAAGACCCCCTGGTCCGTAGTTTTGGCCCGGTACTGGCACTTGGAACCCAGGCCGAGGGCAATGCAGCAAGCAGCTCGGTCAGTCTGGCGCGCTATCTGGAAACCGTCACCGCCGTACGACTGAAGTTGCAGCAACTGGCCTCCAGCCCCAATCCGGATGCAGCAGCGCGCCAACTGGCCCAGTCCTTGTTCAAGGGGCAGCAGAACGAGCTGTCGGATGGGCAAAAATATGCCGCACTCCTGGCGGCCAGCCTGGGACGGGAATGGGCCGGCTTTGCGCAGCAACTGTTCGTCAGCCCGCTGGACAGCGCCGGAAGCATGGTGATGTTGCCGGCAGCTGCAGATGTCAACGCACTGTGGCGACGCAGTGTGCTGCTACCGTGGGGCAGTGAGATGACTGGGCGCTTCCCCTTCAATGCAAGCGACAACGACGCCTCCATCCCTGGACTGACCCGCTATCTGGCTCTCGAACAGGGCGAAATTGCCCGCTTCCTGGGCAATACCCTGGCCGGAGCACTGGTGCAAGAGGGTGACCAGTGGTTGCCCAGCCCGACACTGGCCAATACCGCGCCATTTGATGCCGAATTTCTCAATGCAATCAACACGCTGAGCCGGCTGGCCAGCCGCCTGTATGTCCAGGGCGAGGCAGTGTATCAGTTCGAACTGATGCCGGTGGCCATGCCGGGGCTGGTCCGAACCGAACTGAGCGTGGATGGGCAGACCCTGTCCTACTTCAATCAGAAAGAAAGCTGGACCCCATTGCGCTGGCCCGGCAATAGCCAGCAGGCCAGCACCCGTCTGGTATGGGAGTCACTCAAGGCCGGGTCGCGCCAGACGCTGGATTTCAGTGGACGCTGGGCGTTTATCCGGCTGCTGGAAAAGGCCAGGGTGGAGCCGCTGGATAAAGCCCGTTATCAGCTGGACTTTCCCCTGTCGGACGGGTTGACGGCACGTTATATCCTGCGCACGACGGCTGGCGAAGGACCGCTGGCCTTGCTTAAATTGCTGCAGTTCAAACTGCCGGAGCGGGTATTTGTGATGCCGGGAGCGCAGGTACAAGCCGTAGCCGCAAAGACGATGCCGGCCAAATGACTTGTCTCCGACAGACATATCCATCTGCCAATAGACAAATAACCAATCAGAAAACAGACATAGCGCATCAGAAAACTTCCCTTTTAGACAGGTATCAGGCCATTTAGTCTGGCCGCTCAGTCCGCACATTCCTGCTTGAGGAGATTTTCATGTCCGTGCAACAACTTCAGGTCAATACCACAGAAGAACTGCTTGCCGCTCTTTCTGCTTCGGGACCTGGCCAGATTCTGGTAGGGAGTAGCCTACATGACGTTCCCACCTTGCATTTGGCCCCCGGCCAGTCACTGATTGGTATCGGCCCAACTGCCGCCTTGCATTTCAAGGAAGGTCAAGATGGCATACGTTTGTCTGCCGACAATCAGATCAGTAGCTTGCAATTGGCTACAGAGGTCAGCAAACGCGCCATTTTCAACGACTACAGCGTTGAAAACCTGGGAAGGCTGCTGCTGCAAAATCTGGTCATCATCGGCGTTGTACAGATCCTCGCCCGGGAGCAAATTCGCCGTGGTCATGTAGAAGCCCACAATATCGATATCGTCATGGCCGATGCTCGAGCCTATGACACGCGGCCCAAAGGTTATGGTGTTGAGGTGACTCCGGGCGCGTTCACGCTGTGGAATCAGCAAGAAGATAGTGCAGTAACCATCAGCGCCGACATGACCGGCCTGTCGGCTGGGCGGATTGGTAGCCCGGTGCAAGGCAGCGGCATTTTTGTGAGCGGTGCGGGTGATATTGGCGGGAGGCTGGTCGCCAAACGGCTGGAAACCAAGGCGGTCTACAGTGATGGCGGCATCGTGCCAGGTACGCCAGACCGCATTACCGGCGGAGTGTTTACGGTGTACGGCGCATTTGTTGACCGCGTGGTCAACCATGGCCCGGTCGTCACCTATGGTGCCAATGACATGGTGCTGGATAACTGGGGCTGGGTAGACCAATGGATTGCCGAGGACAAGATCACCTCCTATGGTCCCAGCGGCATTGGCTTCGTCAATTTCGGCACCCTCCAGCACTTACAGATCAATGCCCCGTTAGAAACCTTTGGTCTGGGCGCACGCGGGTTCAATGTCTATACCGGCACCGTCAAACTAGCGGAATTCGACCGCATCGTCACACATGCGGATGGTGCGGTGGGAATTCAGATCAGCAGACCGGTGGGCAGCATCAAGGTGAAGCGTGGCATAGAAACGTATGGCGGCACTGGCCAATCCCTGGTCAAAGGGGTACTCACCACCCTGTCGGCCATTGCCTTGAGTGTGAAGCCGGGTGGCTCGGCACAAAGAGTGGAAGTGGATGGTGGCCTGATCACGCATGGAGCGCATGTCAATCCGCTGGAAATGCAGGGCGTCATTGAGGTGCTGAACATCAGTGGCCGCACGGCCAATACCGCAGGTGGTTTCGAACCCATCTGACCATCCGCTCCCCTCAACATTTCACTCGAGGAGTCATTCCATGACCAGCGAAGCCATCCGCAATCCTGTTACCGATCATTTGCTCACTCCACAAAATGCCGCTTTCATCATTATCGATTACCAGCCAGTCCAGGTGAACTCCATTGCCTCAATGGACCGCCAGTTGCTGGTCAACAATATTGTCGGCACGGCCAAGGCTGCCGTCGCCTTTGGCCTGCCCATCATCCATACCACCGTAAAT
>JAFANL010000106.1 GCA_019232735.1 Aquitalea sp.
CCACGGTGAACAGGTCACCCACGATGCCGTAATCGGCTACCTGGAAGATCGGCGCTTCTTCATCCTTGTTGATGGCCACAATCACCTTGGAATCCTTCATGCCAGCCAAATGCTGGATGGCACCGGAAATACCCACGGCGAAGTACAGCTGCGGCGCGACAACCTTGCCGGTCTGGCCAACCTGGTAGTCGTTCGGTGCATAGCCAGCATCAACGGCGGCGCGCGAAGCACCAACAGCAGCACCCAGCTTGTCGGCCAGCGGCTCGATCACCGCCTTGAACTGCTCTTCCGAACCCAGCGCACGACCACCGGACACGATGATCTTGGCTGCGCCCAGTTCCGGACGGTCAGATTTGGTCAGCTCCTGGCCGACAAAGCTGGACAGTTGCGGATCGGCCACCACGGCCACGCTTTCCACGGCGGCACTGCCACCCTGAGCAGCTGCATCAAATGCGGTGGTCCGTACGGTGATGACCTTGATGGCATCAGCCGACTGTACGGTCGCCAGTACGTTGCCGGCATACACCGGGCGCACAAAGGTATCGGCGGATTCGATGGCGGTGATTTCAGAAATCTGCGCCACGTCGAGCAAGGCAGCTACACGCGGCAGCAGGTTCTTGCCGAAGGAGCTGGCCGGGGCCAGGACATGGCTGTAACCCTTGGCGACTTCCACCACCAGGGCAGACAGCGATTCGGCCAGGCCATGAGCGTACTGGGCAGCATCGGCCAGCAGCACCTTGGCCACACCAGCCACATTTTTGGCAGCAGCGGCAGCAGCAGCGGCATTGTGGCCAGCCACCAGTACATGCACTTCGCCCAGCTTGGCGGCGGCGGTTACGGTATTCAGGGTGCCTGCTTTCAGGCTCTGGTTGTCGTGTTCAGCGATAACGAGAATGGCCATGGCTTACAGCACCTTTGCGTCGTTTTTCAGTTTGGCTACCAGCTCGGCAGCATTAGCTACCTTGATGCCGGCAGAGCGCTTGGCCGGTTCGGCCACTTTCAGCGTTTTCAGGCGCGGAGTGACATCGACACCCAGATCGGCCGGGCTGGTCTTGTCCAGCGGCTTTTTCTTGGCGGCCATGATATTGGGCAGCTTGATGAAGCGCGGTTCGTTCAGGCGCAGGTCAGAGGTGACCACGGCCGGCAGGCGCAGCTTGACCGTTTCCAGGCCGCCATCGATTTCACGGATGACATCCACGGTTTCGGCAGCGATATCCACCTTGGAGGCGAAGGTACCTTGTGCCCAGCCCAGCAGGGCTGCAGCCATCTGGCCAGTCTGGTTGGCATCGT
Organism: Aquitalea sp.; assembly: GCA_019232735.1. Lineage (GTDB taxonomy): Bacteria > Pseudomonadota > Gammaproteobacteria > Burkholderiales > Chromobacteriaceae > Aquitalea. Next base: position 1,291 of record JAFANL010000106.1, read on the forward strand.
CATCAATGGCTTGCTTGCCGACAATCACCAACTGCGGTTGTTCTTTGTCCGCTACGGCCTTGAGCAGCTTGGCCACGGCCAAGGGCTGCAGTTCGGTGTCGGTTTCCACCAGGATGGCGCGATCGGCACCCATGGCCAGGGCGGTGCGCAGGGTTTCCTCGCACTGTTTAACGCCCATGGAAACCACGACGATTTCACTGGCCTTGCCGGCCTCCTTCAGACGCACGGCCTCTTCCACCGCGATTTCGTCAAAGGGGTTCATCGACATCTTGACGTTGGCGACATCGACGTCAGAGCCGTCAGCTTTCACACGAACCTTCACGTTGTAATCGACAACGCGTTTAACAGCGACTAGAACTTTCATATTCCTCCAGCGAATAGCTCTCTGGGTTAATCGAACTCGGAAGGGACTTGCTACCGTGGTGTTTCCCGGATTATGCCTCAACGCCATTTCAAACGAGCGTTTGGTTGAATTTTAATGTGTGGCACGTAGCAAAAAAACAACTGTTTGTAGATACTACGTCATTTCCGCTTAATTTGCATTTCGTCTGCTGCATGGCACAATGCAGTGCAGCAATTTCAACGTCATACCGGAGAAGCAAACATGACAGTCTACTTTGAAGATATCAAGGTCGGCGATTCTGCCGAGTACGCAAAAACCATCACCGAAGCCGATATCCTGATGTTTGCCGCCGTCTCCGGCGATGACAATCCGGTACACATCAATCAGGAATACGCGGAGACCACCGCCTTCCAGACCCGCATCGCCCACGGCATGCTGACGGCCAGCCTGATCTCCACCGTGGTGGGCACCCGCCTGCCCGGCAATGGCACCATCTATCTGTCGCAATCCACCCGTTTCAAGGCACCGGTACGCATCGGCCAGACCGTCACCGCCCGTGCCACCGTGGTGGAAATCTTCCCGGAAAAGAAGCGCGTCAAACTGGCCACCCAGTGCCTGGTGCAGGGCAAGGTGATTCTGGAAGGTGAATCGCTGGTCATTGCCCCCTCGCGAGCTGAGTGATCATGGCAGATACACTGCGTATCGTGCCGCTGACCGATGAGGCCGGTAAGGTAACCGAGCCCGAGTTGCTGGCCCGCTGTAGCAGCCTGCACCGCCAGTTACGTCCCATGCTGCCGGAACACGGCCACAGTTATGCGGCAAAAATGCAACGCGTCTGCTCTTTTGGTGCGCGCATGGTGGCCGCACTGAATGCTGATGGCACGCCGCTGGGACTGGCCCTGTACCGGGTGTATGAAAACACCTATGAAGACTTGCGCCTGTATATCGACGATCTGGTCAGCGACGAGCAGCACCGTTCGCAAGGCATAGGCAGCCAGTTGCTGGACTGGTGTGCGGATGAAGCCCGCCGCCTGGGTTGCGGCTTTCAGGTACTGGATTCCGGTACCTGGCGTACCGAAGCCCACCGCCTGTATTTCCGCAAGGGCTTCAGCATCACTTCGTTTCACTTTACCAAGCCGCTGAATTGAAATTGAAGCGGATGCGATAAAGATCAAAGGGAGCCAATGGCTCCCTTTTTCACATGGCCAGCTGACGCTGGCGCTGCTGTTGCAAGGCCCAGCGTACCGACTCGGCAATCAGCTCTTCTTCTGCGTGCTGTCGCTGCTCCAGTGCAGCGACGATCGCCGCATCATACGGTGCATTCCCCAAACCAATTGCCAGATTGGACAGCCATTTTCCATAGCCAATGCGGTAGATCGGGCTGCCCGCCAGTTTTTCCTTGAATTGCGTCTCACTCCAGCTGAACAATTCCAGCAAGGTGACCTGGTCCAGACCATGCCGGACGGCAAAATCACTTTCTGCCGTATTGACGGCAAAACGGTTCCACGGACAAACCAGCTGGCAATCATCACAGCCATACACCCGATTGCCGATCAATGGACGGAACTCCAGCGGAATCGCCGTCTTCAGTTCGATGGTGAGATAGGAAATACAGCGCCGGGCATCCACCTTGTAGGGCTCGATGATGGCCTGGGTCGGGCAGACGTCGATACAGCGGGTACAACGCCCGCAATGCCCCTCCTCGGCACCATCCGCCGGCAGAGAGAGATCGGTAAACAGCTCCCCCAGGAAAAACAGCGAACCCTGCTGACGGTTAAGCAGCAAGGTGTGCTTGCCACGCCAGCCCTGGCCAGCTTGTGCGGCCAGGGCGACCTCGGCCACCGGTGCACTATCCGTAAACACGCGATGACCAAACTCTCCAGCCACTGCTGCAATCCTGTCGGCCAGCTTTTGCAGGCGGGCACGCAATACCTTGTGGTAATCCCGCCCCAGCGCATAGCGGGACAGATAAGCCAGACGGCCATCTTGCAACACCGACTCACTGCCCGCCGCTTCAGCCGGCCAGTAAGGCAAACGGACACTGATGATGGACAGGGTTCCCGGCACCAGCTCTGCCGGCCGGACACGCAGTACCCCATGGCGCGCCATGTACTCCATCTCACCATGACAGCCCTCATCCAGCCAGGCCTGTAAATGGGCTTCAGCTTCCGGCGGCAGTACGGCCTTGCTGATTCTGGCCTCGGCAAAGCCCAAATCACGTGCCCAGGCTTTGATTTGCT
>JAFANL010000126.1 GCA_019232735.1 Aquitalea sp.
GGCCAATACCCACGACTACGTACTCTGCTTCTCCAGCAAGGGCCGTTGCTACTGGATCAAGGTTTACGATCTGCCGCAAGGTGGCCGCAACAGCCGTGGCAAGCCGATGGTGAACGTACTGCCGCTGGCCGATGGCGAGAAGATCAACGCGCTGCTGCCGATCAAGGCCTTCACCGGCACTGATGTGTGCGACGAGACCGAAGACGACGAAGCCGCACTCAAGGCCAAGGGCCCCTTCATCTTCATGTGTACCGCCAACGGTACGGTGAAGAAGACCCCGTTGGAAGCCTTCTCCCGTCCGCGTACCGCCGGCATCATCGCCGTGCGTCTGGACGAGGGTGACAACCTGATTGGCGTGGCGCTGACTTCCGGCAACGACCAGATCATGCTGTTCTCCGACGCCGGCAAGGCAGTGCGCTTCAGCGAAACCGACGTGCGCGCCATGGGCCGTACCGCCGGTGGCGTACGCGGCATGATGCTGGGCGAAGGCCAGCAGGTGATTTCGCTGCTGGTCACCAATTCCGAAGACCAGCAAGTACTGACCGCCAGCGATGGTGGTTATGGCAAGCGCACCCGTACCGGTGAGTTCCGCCATACCAGCCGTGGCACCCAGGGCGTGATTGCCATGGACCTGACTGACAAGACCGGCCTGGCGCTGGTGGCGGCCAGTCTGGTGGAAGACAGCGATGACGTGATGCTGATCACTACCGGCGGCGTGCTGATTCGTACCAAGGTGTCGGAAGTGCGCGAAACCGGCCGTTCGGCACAGGGTGTGCGCCTGATCAACCTGGACGAAGGCGAGAAGCTGATCGGCTTGGAAAAAGTGGCGGAAGGCGAATCCGACGAAGAAACCGTGGAAGAGGGCGATGCCGCTGATGTAGCGGCAGCTGATGCTGATGCGGCCAGTGCAGGGGATGCCGAGGCATGACGCCAAGCCCTGCCAATCCGCAGGTGCTGGAGACGATGAGCGCGCTCTTCGTCTCCCTGCCGCACTGCGCCACCCTCGGTTTCCAGTATCTGGGCACCGAGGGGCGCCGTCCGGTGCTCAAGGTGGAGTGGCGCGAGGATCTGGTGGGTAATCCGGCCAGCGGCACCATCCATGGCGGGGTGATCACCTCGCTGGTGGATACCACCAGTGCCGTCTCGGTCACCGCCTGCCTGCCGGATTTCGAAACCATCGCCACGCTGGATCTGCGTATTGATTACCTCAAGGCTGCCATGCCGGGCAAGGCCATCTACTGTCGGGCTGAGTGCTATCGCCTGGCCAGCCAGATCGCCTTCACTCGCGCGGTGTGCTATCACGATGATCCGGCCGACCCCATTGCCCATGGCGTGGCCACCTTCATGCGTGAATCCAGCCGTGCCTCCATGCTGCAGGAGGCCAAGCCATGAGCGATTTCATGGAAAAACTGGCACAACTGCGCGATGCCAAAGATTTCACCGCGCTGATCGACAGCATCCCCTATGCCCGCCTGATGGGTGTGGAGATGCTGGAGGATGAATCAGGCGAATTGTTGTTCCAGCTGCCATTTGCCGAGCGCAATGTTGGCAATACCGCCTTGCCGGCGCTACATGGTGGTTTGATCGGCGGCTTTCTGGAAAACGCCGCCTTGCTGCATCTGATCTGGCATCGCGAGTCGCTGGAAGCGCCGAAGATTGTCGATTTTTCGCTGGATTATCTGCGCTCCGGCCGGCCGCAGACCCTGTTTGCCCGCTGTGAGATTACCAAGCAGGGCAAACGTGTGGCCCATGTATTGATAGAGGCCTGGCAGGAGGACCGCCGCAAACCGGTGGCCGTGGCACGGGCCCACTTTCTGCTGACGCAGTGACACACACAGGCATGGCCTGCCCCGGTCATGCCGCAAGATTGAAGCAAGGACTGAGGACAGACATGGCCAAGGTGTATAACTTTTCTGCCGGACCGGCAGTATTGCCCCATCAGGTATTGGCAGAAGCGCAAAGCGAAATGCTGGATTGGCACGGCTCCGGCATGTGTGTGATGGAAATGAGCCACCGCGGCAAGGAGTTCATGGAAATCATCCATGATGCCGAACAGGACTTGCGCGAGCTGATGCAGGTGCCGGCCGGTTATAAGGTGTTGTTCCTGCAAGGTGGCGCTTCCATGCAGTTTTCCATGGTGCCGCTCAATCTGCTGGGCGACAAGCAGTCGGTCGACATCGTCAATACCGGGCACTGGTCCAAGCTGGCCATCAAGGAAGCGCGCCGTTATTGCAATGTCAACGTGGTGGCCAGCAGCGAAGACCGCAACTTTGCCTATGTCCCGGCGGAAGACAGTTGGCAGCGCGACCCCAATGCCGCCTACCTGCACTACACCTCCAATGAAACCATCGGCGGTCTGCAGTTCCCCTTCGTGCCGTCCGAGCAAGGCGTGCCGCTGGTGTGCGACATGTCGTCCGATTTCCTGTCGCGCGAAGTGGATGTCAGCAAGTTTGGCCTGATCTATGCCGGTGCGCAGAAGAACATTGGCCCGTCCGGCCTGGTGGTGTTGCTGGTGCGCGAAGAGCTGCTGGGTCGCGCCCGTGCCGACCTGCCGACCATGCTGAACTATCAGGTGCATGCCGATGCGGACTCCATGTACAACACGCCGGCTACCTACCCCATCTATATCGCTGGCCTGGTGTTCAAGTGGCTGAAGCAGCAGGGCGGGGTGAAGGGCATGGAAAGCCGTAATGCGGAAAAGGCCGGCCTGTTGTATCACACCATTCAGGCCAGTGAAGGTTTCTACTCCACCCATATCGACGAGCCCTTCCGCTCGCGCATGAATGTGGTGTTCCGCCTGAAGGATGAGGCGCTGGAAGAAAGCTTCCTGATGGAAGCGCGCAAGAACGGCCTGATCCAGCTCAAGGGTCACCGCGTGGTGGGCGGCATGCGTGCCTCCATCTACAACGCCATGCCGATTGAAGGCGTCAAGGCGCTGGCCAGCTTCATGCAGGATTTCGCTCGCCAGAACGGCTGATCGCGATTGTTCTGATCACACTACACTGTGTGCAAAAACCCGTGTCCAACACGGGTTTTTTCTTGTGCGCTGCGGTTTTATGATGGATGACCATAACAATATCGGAAATCAATCCATGGACCGCTCGATTCAACGCCTGCTGCTGGCTGGTGGCCTTATCGTCTCCCTGGCCATGGGGGTGCGCCACGGCTTCGGCTTTTTCATGCCCCCGATGACGGCGGCCTTTGGCTGGACCCGCGAGAGCTTTGCCTTTGCCCTGGGTATGCAGAATCTGGTGTGGGGCATGGCTCAGCCTTTTGCCGGCGCGCTGGCCGACCGCCACGGCCCCGGCAAGGTGTTGCTGGGTGGCGGCGTGCTGTATGCGCTGGGCCTGCTGCTGATGACGGTGTCGACGACGCCAGCGCTGTTTTCCCTCTCTGCGGGCGTGCTGCTGGGGTTGGCACTGTCTGGCACCACTTATAGCGTGATCTTTGGCGTGCTGGGCCGTACCGTGCCACCGGCCTATCGCTCGCGTGCCATGGGTCTGACGGCTGCGGCAGGTTCTTTCGGCCAGTTTGCCATGGTGCCGGTGGAGCGTTCGCTGATTGACGGCATGGGCTGGTTGCCGGCCTTGCTGGTGCTGGCTGCCTGCGCTTTGCTGATGCTGCCGTTGGGGCGTTCCTTGACCCGGCAAGCCGCAGCGCTACCCCAGACTGCGCAGCCGCACGCGCATCCCCACCTGTTGCAAGGCATGTTGCACACCTTTAGCCGTGCCTGGACCGAAAAAGGCTTTCGCCTGCTGATGGCTGGCTACTTTGTCTGTGGCTTTCAGGTGGTGTTCATCGGCGTGCATCTGCCAGCCTATCTGCGTGACCACGGCATGGGCGGCAATATCGCCAGCCTGGCGCTGGCACTGATCGGCCTGTTCAATATCTTCGGCACCTTCATCTTTGGCGAGGCCGGCAGCCGCTATGCCAAACCACCGTTGCTGGCTGGTATTTACCTGGCGCGCAGCATCGCCATCGGCCTGTTCCTGCTGCTGCCGCTGTCCGTGCCATCGGTGCTGGTCTTTGCCGCGGTGATGGGTTTCTTGTGGCTGTCCACGGTGCCGCTGACCAATGGCGTGATCGCCAGCCAGTTCGGAGTGCAGCATCTGGGTCTGTTGTCCGGCGCGGTGTTCTTCTCGCATCAAGTGGGCAGTTTTCTTGGGGTGTGGCTGGGCGGCAAGCTGTATGACCTGAACGGTAATTACAATATCGTGTGGGGAATTGCCATTGTGCTGGGGGTGCTGGCTGCGCTGGCCAATTTGCCCATCCGTGAGCGCGCTTCGGTCGCCTTTGCCGACAGAGCGACGGCGTGAGATCTGCCATCTGGCTGCTGCTGGGTATTGTCGTGCTGGCGCTGTTGCTGGCCATGTACCAGCAGCCGCGTTTTATCATGGCCTTTGCCGACCTGATCACGGCCTGTTTCTGAATTCAAGGAGAAGTCATGCTGAGTAGCGCACTGTTTGACCGTTTGCAGACCATCTGGGAGCAAGGAGAGCATCACGATGAGCAGACGACAGAGCGGGCATTGAAAAACCTGTTCATCACCCCGGATACCGGTCGTTTCCTGTACCAGTTGCTGCGCCATGCCAATCCGCGCCGGGTACTGGAAATCGGCACTTCCAACGGTTATTCCACGCTGTGGCTGGCATTGGCCTTGCGTGATCGTGAAGGCATGGTCACCAGCCTGGACATCCTGCCGGCCAAACAGCAGCAGGCGACGGCACATTTGCAGGAATTTTCCCTTGAACACAAGGTGCAGCTACGTTGCGAAGATGCGGGCCAGTATTTGCTGGCAGAGGCAGACTGTAGCGTCGATCTGGTGTTTCTTGATGCAGATCGCAGTCGTTATGCCGGCTACTGGCCGGCTTTATGCCGTGTTTTGCGTCCCGGCGGGCTGATCGTGGTGGATAATGTGCTGTCGCATGCGGCTGAATGTGCCGATTTCATACGACAGGTGCTTGCGACAGAAGGCTATCTCGCGGAAACTTACCAGATCGGAAAAGGCCAGTTTGTCATAGTGAAAGATTGATTACGTGTCTGAAGAACTGCTGAAGCAACACCGCGACGCCATCGACGCCATCGATGTGGAAATTCTCAATCTGCTGAATAGCCGCGCCAATCACGCCCGTGAAATCGGCGAAATCAAGGGAGGTGGCATCATCTACCGTCCCGAGCGCGAAGCGCAGGTGCTGCGCCGCATTCAGCAGCTGAATCCGGGTCCGCTGCCCAGTGAAAGCGTGGCCCGCCTGTTCCGTGAAGTGATGTCGGAATGCCTGGCGCTGGAAAAGCCCTTGTCCATTGCCTATCTGGGGCCGGAGGGCACATTCACCCAGCTGGCGGCGATCAAGCATTTTGGCCATGCCGCGCGTACCGTGGCCTGTGCCTCGGTGGATGAAGCCTTTCGCCTGGTGGAGTCGCGCACGCTGGATTATGTGGTGGCACCGGTGGAAAACAGTACCGAAGGTGCGGTTGGCCGCACCCTGGACTTGATGGTCAGCAGCCCGTTGCGTATCTGCGGTGAGGTGGTGCTGCGCATCCATCACCATCTTTTGCGCAAGGAAGAGGGCGTGGCCGGCATTACCCGTGTCTATGCCCATGCCCAGGCGCTGGCGCAATGTCACGAGTGGCTGAACAAGAATCTGCCGGACAGCGTCGAGCGGGTATCGGTGGCCAGCAATGCCGAGGCCGCACGCCTGGCCAGTGAGGACGCGCAGGCGGCCGCCATTGCCGGTCAGGCGGCTGCCGAGCGTTACGGCTTGCTCAAGCTGGCCGAAAATATCGAGGATGAACCCAATAACACCACGCGTTTCCTGGTATTGGGTAATCAGCAGGTTGGCGCAACCGGTCAGGACAAGACCTCCATCGTGGTCTCCGCCCCCAATCGCCCGGGCGCCGTGCATCAGTTGCTGGCACCGGTGGCGGATAATGGCGTTTCCATGACCAAGTTCGAATCGCGTCCTTCCCGTGCCGGCCTGTGGGACTATGTTTTCTTTATCGACATGGAAGGGCATCACGCGGATGCCAATGTGGCCAAGGCGCTGGCCGGGCTGTCGGAACGGACTTCCTTCGTCAAGGTGCTGGGTTCTTACCCGCAAGCCGTTTTGTAATTTTAATTGTCATGCAATGCGCAGCCGGGTGTGATTCTCCACCCGGCTGTGTTCTTTTGGGAGTGTGTAAAGATGAAGGCTGTGTGTCTGTTTTGCGGATCCAACAAGGGCGGTCGCCCGGAGTATATTGCCGCCGCCAGTGCGTTTGGTCGCAGCTTGGCGGAACAGGGTATCACCCTGGTGTATGGCGCCGGTAATGTCGGCTTGATGGGCGTGGCAGCCGATGCGGCATTGGCGGCCGGCGGCAAGGTGATCGGTGTGATCCCGGAATTCCTCAAGGCCAAGGAAGTCGCCCACCTGGGGCTGACCGAGCTGCATGTCACTGAAACCATGCACCAGCGCAAGGCCTTGATGGCTGAGCTGGCCGACGGCTTTGTCGCCTTGCCTGGTGGCTTCGGTACTTTCGATGAGCTGTTTGAAATCCTGACCTGGGCGCAACTGTCGGTGCATGAAAAGCCGGTGGGTCTATTGGATGTGGCTGGCTTTTACCAGCCCTTGCTGGCGCTGGCACGCCACGCTGTGGCCGAAGGCTTTGTGCCGCCAGGCAATATGGAATTGTTCACTCATTCGCCGGATGTGCAGACCTTGCTGGATGCCATGCGCAATTATCAGCCGCGCCATACGGCCAAATGGCTTGATCTGGCACATACCTGACCCCATCTGCAAGCCATTGTCTAAGCCGAAGCGTTCTGATGAGCACTTGTCGCTGTTCTTGCAGTAAAACACTGGCCTGGCGGCTCAAGCGTATCTTGACCGGTCCACTGGTATTGCTGGCTGCGTTATTGATCGCCTTTGAAGAGTTTGCCTGGGAGGAACTGGCGTCACTGCTGGCCAGACTGGGACGTCTGCCGGTATTGCGGCAGATTGAAGCCTGGATTGCCAGCTGTCGGCCATCCGTGGCGCTGAGCCTGTTTCTGCTGCCGGTGTTGGGTTTGCTGCCGGTCAAGCTGATGGCCGTGCTGCTGATCGGACGGGGGCATGCGGTGCTGGGCCTGCTGGTGATCCTGCTGGCCAAGGTGTTGGGCACGGCGGTGGCTGCACGTCTGTTCAGCCTGACGCAGGATCAACTGATGCAGGTGGCGTGGTTTGCCCGACTTTATCAGGCTTTCCTGCGTTTCAAGACCTATGTGTTCAGCCGCCTGGATGCCTCGCCCTATTGGCGCGCGGTGCGGGGGCTGGTGGCCGCCGTGCGCGAGCGGATGCGACGCCCCTCGGCCTGGGGGCGACTGGGGCGCAGGCTGTCACGCCAGTGGCAGCATCTGCGCAAGTAAGCCGAGGCCGGGATGGCTGGATGATCTGTTAGAATCGCCCATGTCATGAGGCCCGATACTGGTCAGCGAAATGGTCGCGGGTCCAACCCTTTGCAGGAATTCAGCATGATTATCGTGATGACCCGTCATGCGCGGGATGAGCAAATCCAGGCCGTGGTGGACAAGATCCGTGCCGCCGGCCTGAGCGAGCATGTCTCGCGTGGTACCGAGCGCACCATTATCGGCGCGGTGGGGGATGAGCGGGTATTCAGCCCCGACTCCTTCGAACTGATGGCCGGGGTGGAGCGCGCCATGCGGGTGGTCAAGGATTACCGCATCGTGTCGCGGGATGTGCATCCGGCCGATAGCCTGGTACAGGTGCGCGGCCTGGCCTTCGGCGGGGAGGCCATTCCGGTCATCGCCGGGCCGGCTGCGGTGGAAACGCCGCAGCAAATGGCGGCGGCTGCCGAACTGGTTTCCCGGTTTGGCGGCAAGTTGTTGCGCGCTGGTGCGTTCAAGCCGCGCACCAGTCCCTATGCCTTCCAGGGTGTGGGTGTGGCCGGACTGGAATATCTGCAGCAAGAGGCCCGCAAGCATGGCCTGCCCATGGTGAGCGAGCTGCTGGACGTACGCATGCTGGATACCTTTCTCGAATTCGATGTGGATGTGATCGAAATCGGGGCGCGCAATATGCAGAATGCCGGCCTGCTGAAGGAAGTGGGGCGCATCAATAAGCCGGTCATTCTCAAGCGTGGCCCGGCGGCCACGCTGACCGAGTGGCTGACTGCCGGCGAATACATTGCTGCCGGCGGTAACCACAACATCATTTTCTGCGAACGGGGTGTGCGCAGTTTCGAAACCAGCTATCGCAATATGCTGGATCTGTCGGCCATTCCGGTGCTGAAGCGGGAAACCCATTTGCCGGTGATTGTTGATCCCAGTCATGCAGGCGGCAAGGCGTGGATGGTGCCGGCGCTGGCTCGGGCAGCCATCGCCGCAGGGGCGGATGGCCTGATGCTGGATGTGCATCCCGATCCGGCCAATGCCTGGTGCGATGGCGATCAGGCGCTCAATCCTGATGAATTCGCGCAGTTGATGGCACAGCTGGCGGTGCTGGCCGAGGGGCTGGGGCGCAAGCTGGGCTGAGCGTGGATTCAGCGAGTCTGCAATAAAAAACCGGCAAATTGCCGGTTTTTTTGTGCGTGCATGCTTTTCTGGTCAGGTCCAGCCCAGCAGATAGGGAGCCAGCCAGCCTCCCAGCAGCATGCTGCACAAGGGTGAAAGCACCATGCTGGCCAGCAGTAGTGACCATGACAAGGGCTGTTCGCGGCGAGCTTGCAGGCGGAAGGCAAACAGACGGTAAAGCAGGTAGCTGATTACCACCATGACTGGCGGCAGCATCACATAGGCTGCCATCGGTCGCCAATCCAGCAGGGGTGAAGTCAGCAGGGTGCCGATGCTCAGCATCAGTTGCGACACCAGTAGTGCGGTGATGTGTGGTGGCTCTTCGGGAAAGCTTAGTCCGCGGCGCGAGAGTCTGGCGCTGGCGGGCAGCCAGAGCAGGGCGGAACAGGCCAGCCAGGCATAGCAGTAGATGAAGGGTAGCCAGATCGGGCGCAGTACTTGATAGGGATCGCTCTGGCGGAACAGGGTGGCCAGCATGAAGTAGCCGGCGATGAAGGAGGCAATCGCCACCGGGCTGCGTCCGGCTATCTGCCGCCACAGGATGTGCAGGTAATAGGCAACCAGTAGCAGAATCAGCACCCAGCCGCCCAGTGTCGCCGTCATGCCGGTCCCAGTACGCGCAGCAGGGCGGCCGAGATGATTTCACCCATCTGTGCCAGGTAGTGCGTATGCATGTCGAAGGTAAAGCGCTGGGCATCGTCACTGGCCAGTACCAGCAAGCCGAAGCTTGCGCCGCTGGCATCGTGCAGCGGAATCTGGCTGAACGACTGCAGCACCGGCGTGGCCGGGAACCAGCCCAGCACCTCGTCGTTGACATAGGGGCCGCAATAGGGCGCAGACAGGTTGCGGGCCAGTGCCTGCACTTCGTGTCTGGCATTGAACAAGGGGGATGATTCTGCCGCCGGATGCCACAAGCGCAAGGCCATGCGCTCCAGAGCAAAATCCTGCTGGAAACAGCTGGCCAGACTGTCGGCCACCTGTTGCAGGGTCAGGCTGCGTTGCAAGGCCAGCGCCAGGCGATGTGCGCTGTGAATGATCTGGTCATTGGCTTCGCCATGACGGATGAGTTGATGCAGACGAGCTTCCAGCTGACGGTTGCGGTCTTTCAGTTCCAGCATCTGGCGATCAGCCAGCGAGACCACGACCCGGTCTTGCGGTGCGGCGGTGCTGCGCAGGCCGAAGTGCTCGGCATGGTGTTGCAGAAACTCAGGATGGCTTTCCAGATAAGCCAGGACCTCGTCGCTATGCATCGATCACATCCCTTTCATGGTTGGCACAGTGCCAATGTGTTTCAGACTTCAATATCACCCTGGAATACAGTGATCGCCGGCCCGGTCATGCGCACGCTCTGGCCTTCGCCATGCCATTCGATCTGCAGGTCACCGCCGCGGGTGTGCACGGTAACCTTGGCATCCAGCAGGCCACGGCGTATGCCTGCCACCACGGCAGCACAGGCGCCAGTGCCACAGGCCAGGGTTTCACCGGCACCGCGTTCGAAGACACGCAGGCGGATTTCATGACGGGAAACAATCTGCATGAAGCCGGCATTGACCTTTTCCGGGAAGCGGTGATGGGTTTCGATCAATGCGCCCAGTTCCTTCACCGGCGCGCTATCGACACTATCGACCACCTGTACTGCGTGAGGGTTCCCCATCGACACCACGCTGATGTCGCAACTGTAGGCGGCGATGTCCAGCGGGTAGGTGATGGCTTCACCTTCGGCGACAAAAGGAATTTCCACCGGGCGGAAGCGCGGCACGCCCATGTCGACCACGGCCTGGTTCTGTCCCAGGTATTCCGGGATGATCACCCCCTTGGCGGTTTCTACCCGGATGGCCTTCTTGTTGGTCAGTTTCTGGTCGCAGACAAACTTGGCAAAACAGCGCGCGCCATTGCCACATTGCTCTACTTCGCTGCCGTCGTTGTTGAAAATGCGATAGCGGAAATCGTTGTTTTCTGCCTGGGGGGATTCCACCAGCAGGAGCTGGTCGAAACCAATGCCGAAGTGGCGGTCGCCGAGCTGGCGGATTCTGTCGGTATCCAGTGAGACGGTCTGTCTGACGCCGTCTATCACCATGAAATCATTACCCAGGCCATGCATCTTGCTGAATTTGAGTCGCATCGGAAAAAGTCCGGTCTCAGGGTTGGCCAAATGCCTTCCATCATAACTGATATGCCATGCCTGTCCAGCTTTCAGGGGTATTACATTGACACCTTACTAACCAGTAAGTAAAGTTTCCGCATGAAACCCGCCACCGACATGAAAAATGATACCAGCAAGCGCATTCTCGACATCGCCGAGGAGCTGTTGCTGACGCGTGGCTTCAACGCTTTCAGCTACCAGCACATCAGCTCGGCGCTGGGCGTACGTAATGCAGCCATCCATTATCACTATCCGAAAAAGACCGATCTGGGCGTTGCGCTGATCCAGCGTTATCGCCGGCGTTTCCAGCGTTTTGTCGAGGCGCAGGGGGGCTTGACGCCTGCACAGCAGCTGGAACGCTATTTCACCCTGACCGATGCCTATTTCGAGCACGATCAGCAAATCTGCCCCAGCGGCATCCTCACCACGGAATATCAGACGCTGCCAGAAGAAATGCAGCAACAGGCCAATGCCTTTGTCGACGAAATGCGCGACTGGGCGGTGCGCATCGCGGCCTGTGGGCGCGAGGATGGCAGCATGCGCTATGCCGGCACGCCGCAGGCCATGGGGGTGTTGATGCTGGCCGCCCTGCAAGGGGGCTTGCAGCTGGCGCGGACCGATCAAACCGTATTGCTGACCCTGAAAGAGCAAATCCGGGCCTTGCTGGGCCTGACTTCACCACTTCCATGACAATACCAAAAGAGGGCTAACACGCATGGATTATCAAAAAAACAGCATGAGCCGCATTGCGGACAAGGTGGGACGCTTGCCCGTGGGCATGCGCAGCGGGGTACTTTCGCTGCTGTTTGGCCGACTGGTGCCTTTTCTGTCCACGGCCGGCCTGCGCTTCGAGCAGGTCGACCATACCCGGTTGACGGTATCGATCCGCAATCGGCGCAAGGTGCAGAATCATATCAAGGGGGTGCACGCGGCTGCCATGGCGCTGCTGGCCGAGACGGCCAGTGGCTTCGTGGTGGGTATGAACGTGCCGGATGACAAGCTGATGCTGCTCAAGTCGATGAAGGTGAATTACACCAAGCGCTCGCAGGGTGATATGCGGGCGGTTGCCACGCTGAGTGATGCGCAGATTCGCGAGATGTACACGATTGACAAGGGGGAGACCCTGGTCGAGGTCAGCGTGACCGATGAGTCCGGCGAATCGCCCATCCAGTGCGAGATGGTGTGGGCCTGGATTCCCAAGAAGCGTCCGCAATAAGGAACTGAACCATGCAATGGCAGACATTTGATGTTGAGTTGCAGGGCAAGGTGGCGCTGGTGCGCTTTAATCGTGCGGATAAGGCCAATGCGCTGAACCAGACCATGTGGCAGGAGTTGCAATCGGTGATGGAGTGGGCCGATGCAGAGCCTACCGTACGTGCCGTGGTGCTGGCCGGCCAGGGGCGGCATTTCTGCTCGGGTATCGACTTGTCCATGCTGATGGGGATTCAAGGGGCGATTGCCGACGAATGTGAAGGACGCCAGCGCGAAAAACTGCGCCGGCTGATCCTGCAGTTGCAGGACAATGTCTCCAGTCTGGAACGCTGCCGTAAGCCGGTAGTGGCGGCGATTCATGGGGCTTGTCTGGGCGGCGGGCTGGATATTGCATTGGCGGCTGATTTCCGTTTTGCTGCTGCCGATGCGGTATTTGGTGTGCGAGAGGTGGATATCGGCATGGTGGCGGACGTGGGGACGCTGCAGCGTCTGCCTGGAGTGGTGGGACAGGGTATGGCGCGGGAAATGGCGCTGACTGGGCGCGATGTCGGTGCCGAGGAGGCATTGGCCATCCGTCTGGTCAATCGCATACTGCCGGATGCCGACAGTGTGCTGGCTGCTGCGCTGGAAACTGCCCAGTTGATGGCGGGCAAATCACCGCTGGCGGTACGTGGCAGCAAGGAGATGCTGAACTATGGCCGCGACCATAGTGTGGCAGACAGCCTGAACCAGGTTGCTACCTGGAACGCAGCCATGCTGTTGTCAGAAGATATCCAGAAGGCCGGTATGGCGGTAATGACAAAGCAGCTTGCCGTGTTTCGCGACTGAGTAGGCTCGTCTTCGATGAAGCCACCTGTAACCTGCTGCAGGTGGTTCTTCTGAATATATTAATTCTGCGGCGCAGTGCCACTGCGGAATGCAGCGTCCTGCAAGGCTTGCGTCGCAGATGCAAAATGGCGGGCGACTGCCAGCTTGGCAGCAGCGGGATCGCGGTCGCATATCGCATCGACAATATGTTGATGCAATTGAATGATTGACTCGTAGCCAGGACTTGCATCGCGAGCATCCAGTCCAGCAGAAATCGAGTTGGCCAGAGGCGTGCGCAGTGCCTCAATCATCAATGAATAGAGCGGGTTGCCGGATGCCTTGGCAATTTGCAGGTGAAACAAACTGTCCTGAATAATGAATTGTTCATGATCACCAAACACATGACGCAGCATTTTCATCTGCTGTCTCAAGGTGAAGAAATCCTCTGCTGAACCGCACTGCGCTGCCTGTTCGGCACACCCCATCTCCAATGCACAGCGAACATCAAGAATTTGCTGCGCCGATATCTGCTGTGTCGCCATGGCATTACGGAAAATCGTTTCCATGGCAGCTGGTTTGCATGTATCGACCCGTGGTCGTTTTCCGCTGCTGATCTCCAGAATCCCAAGAGTAGAAAGAGATCGAAATGCCTCGCGAATCACCCCACGACTGACGCCCAAGGTATCGATTAACTGCATTTCGCTGGGAACTTCCATTCCTGGAATAAGCTGGCGCTTGTCAATGAAGTTTAGCAGGTAGTTGCAAACCTGTGCCGATAATGTTGTCTTTTCCATTTATCAGAAGCTGGTCCTAAATTTTACGCAATATTAATTTTTGGTAAATTTTCATTTTATTCATATTCTATTTGATTAAAAAACTGACAAAGTGTCCAGCTTTGCTTAGCCGCTCTCCTTGCTGATCTGTCCTATAAGCCAATTGCACCATTTCCCCATGGCGCTAACCTGTCTTACAGGCAGACATGATAAAGAAAGGGCACTGATGGACTGGTTTACTGATATGGAATTATTTTCCCTGATGAAGCAGGAGTTATTCCCTGCTGTTGTCGGGGATGTTCTGGATGAGATGGGGTATCGACATCAATTTCTTAGCCAGTCTCTCCGGCCGCTGCATCCGGATATGGTTATTGTCGGTCGTGCGATGCCGGTGCTGGAAGCGGATTATCCGGCCACCATGACGATGGGGTCGCATGGCCCGCTCTCCGGCAAGGATTTCGGCCTGATGTTTGAGGCATTGGATGGTCTTAAGGCCGGAGAGGTATATATCGCTGCTGGCGCTTCACCCAAGTATGCCTTATGGGGTGGCTTGATGACTTCTCGCGCAAAGCACTTGAAGGCAGCCGGCGCTATTCTGAATGGTTACTGCCGTGATACGCGAGAAATATTATCCATGGATTTTCCTGTTTTCTCTTATGGCTCATATGCACAAGATCAAAAAGTACGGGGAAAGGTGCTGGACTATCGTGTCTCAATTGAAGTTGATCATGTTGTTATTCATCCGGGAGACTTGATATTTTCTGATCGTGATGGCGTATTGCTTATCCCGAAATCCATTGAGCGTGATGTCATTCATTTGGCTCTGGAAAAGGCTCGCACTGAAAATCGTGTGCGCAATGCAATTGATCAAGGCATGGCTACCGTTGAAGCATATCAGTGCTTTGGTGTGATGTAGAGCCGTGTAGCAAGAACTCCAATGGAGCAGTCATGACAAAAGTGCGCTGGTACATTGTTTTTTTCTTATCCTTGAGTGGGGCAATCAATTATCTTGATCGATCTGCATTTGCAATTGCAGCCCCGATGTTTGCCACGGAGTTGGCCTTGACACCCAGCCAGCTTGGTCTGGTTTTTAGTAGCTTCTCGATTGGCTATGCCGTATTTAATCTTGTTGGTGGTTATGCGGCAGACCGCTGGGGGCCAAAATTGGTTCTGAGCGCAAGCATGGCATGCTGGTCATTTTTTTGTGCCTTGATTGGCGTGGCTGCCGGGTTTGTCTCCATGGTGGTGATCCGTATTCTATTCGGCGCGGGTGAAGGACCATTTTCCGCAACGGTGAATAAGATGATCAATAATTGGTTTCCCAAGCGTGAAGTGGCCAGTGCCATTGGAATGGCCACAGTGGGTAATCCATTGGGTGGTGCAATTGCCGGCCCTGTAGTTGGTGTGTT
This sequence comes from Aquitalea sp., assembly GCA_019232735.1. Taxonomy (GTDB): domain Bacteria; phylum Pseudomonadota; class Gammaproteobacteria; order Burkholderiales; family Chromobacteriaceae; genus Aquitalea. The sequence goes on from JAFANL010000126.1 coordinate 14,890, forward strand.
GGCAATTTCTTTTGGCTGGAGAGTATCGTTTTTTATCATTGCGCTACTTGGATTCGTATGGTTGCTTGGGTGGCGAGGCATTGCCACTGACAAACCAGAAGATCATCCTACGATCGATACTGATGAACTAGACTGTATTCGAAAATATCAATCAAATGATCAGATATTTTCCGGCGCTTCATTGCCATTGTCTTTTTATCTTAAGCAGCCAACCATACTTGCTACTGCATTTGCTTTTTTTGGATTAAATTATATTCTTTTCTTTTTTATGTCCTGGTTTCCCAGTTTTCTATCGTCAACGCAACATCTTGATCTTAAAGAAATGAGTATTGTCAGTGCTATTCCATGGCTGCTGGGTTGTATAGGCATGGGCCTGGGTGGATTTCTTTGCGACCATATCATGCGAAAAACAGGGAAGCCTTTGTTGTCACGCAAAATTGTATTGGTCAGTTGCTTAGGAAGTGCTGCTGTTTTTGTCGCACTTTCAGGTGGTGCTCAAAGTGCAGCGCAGGCAGTTTTTTTGATGGCGTGCGGTTTATTCTTTATGTATTTATCCGCCACTACCTATTGGGCTATTCTCCAAGATACGGTTGCACCTGAGAATATAGGAATGGTAGGTGGCCTTGTACATGCCCTTGCCAATATTGCTGGGATTTTGGGGCCTGCTATTACTGGCTATCTGATTGAGTGGACTGATTCTTATCATAGCGCTTTTTTCTTGGCTGCCAGCATTGCAATCGGCGGTGCATTAAGTGTTGCCTTTTTTGTCAAGCCGCTTGAGTTTTCGACGCAGGAGTAGAGGAGATTAATGATGAAACTGGGTTTTGGACTTTATCGGCATATGCTGGATGAGGAACATTTCAATTTTGCGCGGCAGTGCGGTGCTACACATATTGTTGTGCATATGGCTGATTATTTTCGCGGCAGTCGGAAATTTTCAAGGACTGATCAGCCAATAGGCGATCTGCAGGGCTGGGGAGTGTCAGAGCCTGTCATCTGGACTGTGGATGAGCTGCTGGCGATTCGGCGACAGATTGAAAAGCATGGTTTGATATTTTATGCAATTGAAAATTTTGAAGCGGCGCATTGGCATCATATTTTATTCGATGGGCCGCGCAAGCTGGAGCAGATGGAAGTAGTCAAACAGATTATTCGTAATGTTGGTGAGGCAGGTATTCCGGTATTCGGATACAACTTCAGTCTTGCCGGTGTTGCAGGGCGGGTGATTGGCAACAAGGCTCGCGGGGGGCGCAAACGGTGGGTTTGGAGGGGCGTAATGAACAAACAGATAGCCCACTGCCGCGCAGCATGGCATGGAATATGTTGGTTGCACCTGAGGCGCAGGGTATCTGGCCTACGGCCAGCCAAGAACAGCTATGGCAACGCCTAGAGTACTTTTTAAGGGAGATTGTGCCTGTTGCCGAGCAGGCGGGGGTCCGCCTAGCGCCTCACCCGGATGACCCGCCACTAGAGGAGGTGCGTGGTCAGCCTCGTCTGGTTTATCAGCCTTATCTTTATCAGAAATTACTGGATATTTATCCAAGCAAAGCTAATGCGCTGGAATTTTGCCTGGGAACGGTAGCTGAAATGTCGGAAGGTGATATTTATCGTGCGGTAGAACAGTATGTCAGCCAGGGAGCTATATGTTATATGCATTTTCGTAATATCCATGGACGGGTGCCGCACTACCATGAAACCTTTATTGATGAAGGCGATATCAATATGGTGCGTGTGTTGCGTATTTTGCAGGATTACCGGTTTGATGGTGTTCTCATTCCCGATCATTCGCCGCAAATGAGTTGCGCTGCTCCCTGGCATGCAGGAATGGCGTTTGCCATGGGGTATATGCGGGCATTGATGCAGCAATGCCTTGATTGACACCCTCTTCGCGGAAAAGCCCAAGATTCTTTTGGCAAAGGGGGCGGTCTCAGGCTGTCTTGTCAGCCACACGAACAAACGCCACGCGGTTGACACGTGGCGTTTGTTTCATCCATACAGGACAGGTGCTGGTTTGCATGTCCCTATGGCTTTTGTTTTGTGCTTATTGCGCTGCGCTGGCTGCCGATTCCCACTTGCCGTTCTTCATTTGATACAGGGAAACAGTACCGTTCTGGATGTTGCCCTTGGCATCGAAGGCGATGTCGCCCGTCACGCCTTGCAGCTTGGTCTTGCCCACTTCCGGCAGGTACTTGGCCGGATCAGCCGAGCCGGCACGCTTCATGGCGTCGATCATCACGCGGGTTGCATCGTAGGTGTACGGTGCATAGGCCTGGATTTCAGCATTGAAGCGCTTTTTGAACTTGTCGTTGAAAGCAGCAAAGCCCGGCATGTTTTCCTTGGGGGCGCCGGCGCTGGAAGCATAGCTGCCGTCGGCATCCTTGCCGCCCAGCTTGCCGAATTCCGCCGTGTTCACGCCATCAGCACCCATGAAATCGGCGCTGATGCCCAGCTTGCGCATCTGTTTCACCATCGGGCCCGCCTGGGCGTCCATGCCGCCGTAGAACACCAGATCCGGTTTCTCGCCCTTGATGGAGGTGAGAATGGCCATGAAGTCGGTGGCGCTGTTGGTGGTGAATTCACGCTTGATGACCTTGCCGCCGGCAGCTTCTACCGATTTGGCGAAGTCATCGGCCAGGCCCTGACCATAGGTGGTGCGGTCATCAATGATGGCAATGCGATTGTGTTTCAGGTCACCGACGGCAAACTTGGCCAGCGCCTGTCCCTGCTGCTGGTCGTTTGCGATGATGCGGAAGGTGTTCTTGAAGCCCTGTTCGGTGAACTTGGGGCTGGTGACCGAACCGGCGATCATCGGAATGCCGGCGTCAGAGTAGATCTTGGAGGCCGGAATGGCAGCGCCGGAAGTCAGGTGGCCGATCACGCCGGCAACCTTGTTGTCCACGAAGCGCTGGGCGACCTGGGTGGCGGTTTTCGGGTCGGCCTGGTCGTCTTCGGACACCACTTCAAACTTGACCGGCTTGCCGTCCAGCTTGAGGTTTTCTGCATTTGCTTCTTCAGCAGCCAGCTTCACGCCATTGTCGGCATCGCGGCCCCAGTGGGCAAACGGGCCGGTCAGCGGATTGGCAGAGCCGATCTTGACGACGACTGCATCGCTGGCGGCAGCGCCGGCAGATGCGTTTTGTTGCGGGGCGGCGGCTTCCTGCTTGCTGCAGGCAGCCAGTGCCAGTACGGCGGCGGTGATAAGGGTAATACGTGGGAGATACATGGAAATGCCCTGGTCTAATTGGAATTGGATAAGGGTCATTCGCCACGAAAGCTTTTGGCATTTCATGTCAGCATACCCCGGGGTGGTGGGGTCTGTTGATAGCGCTGAATGGATACAATCGACGCCACTGACCCGGATATTTTTGTTGTTCTGCAGCATTTCGTCAACCTTTGTGGCTGATCCAGCGCAAACAAGCGGTAGTGCCGGGGCTGAGGGGGCGGGAGAGGGCAAGAAAAAAGCGCAGCCTAGGCTGCGCTTTGTGCTGAAGCAAGAGGGGATTACTGTGCAGCGCTGGCTGCGGCAGCACCACCACCCACGGTGGAAACCACTTCCCACTTGCCGCCCTTGACCTGATACACGGTAACGGCACCATTCTTGATGTCGCCCTTGTCGTCGAAGGCGATCTTGCCGGTTACGCCGGTGTAATCGGTCTTGCCCACTTCCGCCAGGTATACCTTCGGATCGGTGGACTTGGCACGCTTCATGGCATCAACCAGTACACGTACGGCATCGTATTCATACGGTGCGTAGATTTGTACTTCGGTGTTGAACTTGGCCTTGAACTTGTCGTTGAAGGCAGCAAAGCCCGGCATCTTGTCGCGCGGTACGCCGCAGCTGGAAGAGTACTGGCCTTCGGAAGCTTCGCCAGCCAGCTTGATGAATTCCGGAGTCTGCCAGCCGTCGCCACCCATCAGCTTGGCCTTGATGCCCAGACGGTTCATCTGCTTGGCCAGCGGGCCGGCTTGCGCGTCCATGCCGCCGTAGAAGATGACGTCCGGCTTGGTGGCCTTGATGGAGGTCAGAATGGCGTTGAAGTCGGTGGCGGTGTTGGTGGTGAATTCACGTTTCACCACGTCCAGGCCCTTGGACTTGACGGCTTTTTCGAATTCGTCAGCCAGACCCTGACCGTAAGCGGTACGGTCGTCGATGATGGCAACCTTCTTGGCTTTCAGGCCATCGGCAGCGAATTGGCCCAGAGCGGTACCTTGCTGCACGTCATTGGCGATCACGCGGAAGGTGGTCTTGAAGCCTTGCTTGGTGTAGTCCGGGTTGGTGGCGGACGGGGAGATTTGCGGCAGGCCGGCATCGGAGTAGATCTTGGAAGCCGGGATGGTGGTGCCGGAGTTCAGGTGGCCAACTACGCCGACCACGCCAGCATCAACCAGGCGCTGGGCAACCTGGGTACCGATTTTCGGGTCGCCCTGGTCGTCTTCGGAAACCAGTTCGAATTTGACTTTCTTGCCGCCGATCTCAACGCCTTCAGCGTTCAGGTCTTCGATGGCCAGCTTGGCGCCAAATTCGTTGTCTTTGCCCAGATGCGAGATCGGGCCGGACATCGGGGATACTTGACCGATCTTGACGGTTACGTCACCACCAGCAGCGGCAGCAGCCGGAGCGGAGGCGGCATCGGAAGCGGCCGGTTGCTCTTGTTTGCCGCAAGCAGCCAGGGTCATGGCAGCAGCAGCGATGAGGCTCAGACGAGCATACTTATTCATATTTTATTTCCCCTGATCTTATCTATGTAGACTTGGCGATCTCTGCGAGTTGTCTGATTCAAATTCAGACTTAACTCATTACTGATTCAGTCCATTCTTTTGGAATGGCTACCAGTTGCGCTGATTATGGGGAGCAGTTTGCGCGGGTGTCAACGGGCTTGATTCGGGCGTATAAAATTTATTTTTTCTACTGTCAGTTGCGCGCACCAAGTGCCTGTGCGCGCTGTTGGCGCAAGGTGGCATCTTTTTCTGTAACTTCCTGCCAGCCTTGAATATTTTTCCCCACAATGGCGCTTAAAGCGGCAATCCAGTGCGGATTGTCATTCAGACAGGATATGTAGCGAAATTCCCCGCCGCCAGCACTCTGGAAGGTGTGTTTTCCTTCCATGGCGATCTCTTCCAGTGTTTCCAGACAGTCGGCAACAAAGCCGGGGCAGATGACATCCAGGGTTTTGGTGCCGGCCTTGCCCAGCTGTTCCAGCGTAGCGCTGGTATAGGGTTGCAGCCATTCGGCACGACCGAAGCGGCTCTGGAAACTGATGACATATTGCTGTGCGCTCAGTCCCAGTCTTTCTGCCAGCAGGCGACCGGTTTTCAGACACTCGCAGTGGTAGGGGTCGCCCTTGTCCAGCGTAAAGCGCGGCACACCATGAAAGCTCATCAGCAATGTGTCGGCTCGGCCGTTATGTTGCCAATGGGCTTGCACTTGCCGGGCGAGGGCGTCGATGTAGCCGGCATCGTCATGAAAATGTCGTACTGTGCGCAGCTCAGGCATATTGCGCAGCTTCATCAGCACGCGATACACATCATCCAGTGCGGTGGCGCTAGATGAGGCGGCATATTGCGGATACAGGGGCAGTACCAGCAGCTTGTCCACGCCTTGGGCGCGCATGGTGCTGATGACGGATTGTACCGACGGCTGCCCATAGCGCATGGCGTAATCCACCACCACATTGCGCAGGCCTTGCTCGCCCAGCAGGCCTTTGAGCAGGCTGGCCTGCTTGCGGGTGTTCGCCATCAACGGGGAGCCATCCTTGCTCCAGATGCTGGCGTATTTCTCTGCCGATTTGCGCGGACGCACATTCAGGATGATGCCGTTCAATATCAGCCACCAGATGGCCTTGGGGATTTCAATGACGCGGGTATCGGACAGGAATTGCTTGAGGTAGGGGCGTAGTGCCTTGCCGGTAGGGGCGTCAGGAGTGCCCAGATTGATCAGCAGAATGCCGGTTTTGCTGTGGGAGTCGTGGCTGAACGGGGGTTCTGGAAGGTATCCGGGCATGGGGTTCTCGCTAGCGCAAGGGGTTGCTGCTGCCGGGGTGGCCGGCAGCAGATACGAGGCTGTTTATCTTGATGGCAAGGTGTGGCGTTCAGTCGTCCCGTGCCGGCGCCAGTACGGTGCGGTTGCCATTGGTTTCCATGGCGGAAACCAGGCCGGCACTTTCCATCTGTTCAATCAATCGTGCCGCGCGGTTATAGCCGATACGCAGATGGCGCTGTACCGAGGAGATGGAGGCCTTGCGGGTTTTCACCACGATGGCAACGGCTTCGTCGTACAGGGGGTCAGCTTCGCCACTGCCATCCACATCACCACCAACCGCTGCGCCAGCTTCGTCGGCTTCGGCCTGGCCGGAGAGGATGCCTTCTATATAGTCGGGCTCGCCGGTGGCTTTGAGGAATTCCACCACGTGATGGACTTCGTCATCCGCCACGAAAGCACCATGTACCCGGTTGGGGTAGCCTGAGCCGGGGGGCAGGTAGAGCATGTCACCCTGGCCCAGCAAGGCCTCGGCACCCATCTGGTCGAGGATGGTGCGGCTGTCGATCTTGCTGGAAACCTGGAAGGCAATCCGCGTCGGGATATTGGCCTTGATCAGGCCGGTAATCACGTCCACCGATGGGCGCTGGGTGGCCAGAATCAAATGGATGCCAGCGGCGCGGGCTTTTTGCGCCAGACGGGCAATCAACTCTTCGATCTTCTTGCCGGCCACCATCATCAGGTCGGCTAGTTCGTCGATCACCACCACGATCAGCGGCAGGGTATCCAGCGGCTCCGGGGTTTCCGGTGTCAGGCTGAAGGGATTTGGGATCTTCTCGCCGCTCTTGTCGGCATCCTTGATCTTCTGGTTGTAGCCAGCCAGATTGCGCACGCCCAGCTTGGACATCAGCCGGTAGCGGCGTTCCATTTCACCCACGCACCAGTTAAGCGCATTGGCAGCCTGCTTCATGTCGGTGACCACCGGGGCCAGCAGATGGGGAATGCCTTCGTACACCGACAATTCCAGCATCTTGGGGTCGACCATGATCAGGCGCACATCCCTTGGCGTGGACTTGTACAGCAAGGACAGGATCATGGCGTTGATGGCCACCGATTTGCCCGAGCCGGTGGTGCCGGCCACCAGCACGTGCGGCATCTTGGCCAGATCGACGCTGACCGGCTGGCCGGCGATGTCCTTGCCCACGGCAATGGCCAGTCGCGAGGTCATGTTCTGGTAGCCGTCCGAGCCGATGATCTCGGACAGGCGTACGATCTGCCGTTTCGGATTGGGCAATTCCAGGCCCATATAGGTCTTGCCGGGAATGGTTTCCACCACCCGTACCGATACCAGCGACAGGGCGCGGGCCAGATCCTTCATCAGGTTGACGATCTGGGCCCCCTTCACGCCGACGGCCGGCTCGATTTCGTAGCGGGTAATCACCGGGCCGGGGTAGGCGGCAATCACCTTCACGTCCACGCCGAAATCAGCCAGTTTGCGTTCGATCAGGCGCGAGGTGTACTCCACCGTCTCGGCGGAAACCGGTTCGTGCTGATCCTTGGGGGCTTCCAGCAGGCTGAGACCCGGCAGCTCGCCGCTATTGGGGTCGGCAAACAGGGATTGCTGCACCGGTTTTTGTGCCTTGGGTGACAAGGGCACCTCGGCCAAGGTGGCTTCTATGCGTACCGGTGTCTTGTCTTCCTGTTTTTTCTTTTCGGTGCTGACCTTGGCTTCGCGCTGCTGGGCGGTTTCGCGGCCGATCTCGCGGTCCTTGCGTGCCTGCCAGCCGTGCCACAGTTTCAGTACGCCGTCTTCCAGCGTACCGCCGATCTTTTCCATGATGTCCAGCCAGGACAGGCCGGTGAACAGGGAGAAGCCGATGGCCCCGATTACCGATAGCAAGAGATAGGCGCCGGACAGGCCCAGCCCGTGCGATACCGCCTTGCCCAGCCAGTGGCCCAGCATGCCGCCAGGTGCCAGTGGCAGATTGAGCTGCTTGTCGGCCAGGACAATGCCTTCCACGCTGGCGCTGGATAGCAGCAGCAGGAAGAAGCCACCCATGGCTGCCAGCGTCATCGGGTTCAGGCGAAAGCCCATGGTTTCCATGCGCCGGTAGCCCCAGGCGATGGCAACCAGGCAGAACACCACCAGCCACCAGGCAGACAAACCGAAGATATACAGCAGCATGTCCGACAGCCAGGCGCCAAAAGCGCCGCCGTAATTGCGTACGGTGGGGTCGGAGGAGCTATGGGACCAGGAAGGATCCTGGGCGGAGTAACTGGCCAGCACCAGCACCAGGTAGACCGCAGCCACTGCCATCAGCAGCCACCAGGCTTCGCGCAGCAGGCTGGCAAGCTTGGGTGGCAATGGCGTTTGACTGTTCTTGACGACGGCCTTTCGTTTGAAAAGTCGCATTTTTCTCGTTAGCAGCTATGACAGCTGATGATTATAGCCTGACACGGCTATTTGCAGTGGCTGCTGTGGCAGGAGAGGGCCGGATTTCAATGCGGATACAGCGCGCCCAGTATTTTCAGGCCGCTGGCACCGGTGACCTCGGGCAGGTTGGCCGGCTGGCGATGGCAGAAGCACCAGGCCAGCCAGGCAAAGGCAGCCGCTTCCACCTGATGGACCGGCAAACCCAGTTGGGCCGTGCTGTGGATGTGCTGTGCCGGCAGTTGCTGAGCCAGCGCCTGCATCAGCGCACCATTGAGCGCACCCCCACCACACACATAGACGCTGGCGGTGTCCGGGCAATATTGCAGGATGGACTGGGCAATACTGCAGGCGGTGAGTTGCAACAGGGTGTGCTGCACATCCTGGGGTGGAATGCTGGCTTGTGCCGCCAATTGCTGCTCCAGCCACGCCAGGTCGAACAGATCGCGCCCGGTGCTCTTGGGCGGCGGCTGGCGGAAAAAGTCTTCATCCAGCATTTGCTGCAGCAAGGGAGGGTGTAGCTGGCCGCCGGCCGCCCAGTCACCATTGGCATCGTAGCTGGCACCGGTGTGGCGCTGGCACCAGGCATCCAGCAGCATGTTGCCCGGCCCGCAGTCGAAACCGATGACCGGCATGCCCGTGGCCAGCCGGGTCAGATTGCTGATGCCACCGATATTCACGATGACACGGTTTTCCCGCGTGCTGGCAAACACATGTTGATGAAAGGCCGGCACCAGGGGGGCGCCATGGCCGCCGGCGGCAACGTCGCGGCTGCGGAAGTCGCCAATCACATCAATGCCGGATAGCTCGGCCAGCAGGGCGTGATTGCCGATCTGCAAGGTATAACCGGCATGCGGGGCATGGCGGATGGTCTGGCCGTGACAGCCGATGGCCTGGATGGAGGAGGCAGGCAGGTTTTGCCCGGTCAGCAGTTGTGCCACCACGGCGGCATAGCAGCGTGCCAGCGCATTGCCCAGTCGTGCCGCGCGGTCCAGTTCATTGAGACCGGTGGGCTGCAACTGCAATATGTGCTGGCGCATCTCCGGAGTGAAAGCCAGAAAGCTGTCGGCCTCCACATGGGGGCTGCCACTGGCGTCCATGCGCAGCAGCACGGCATCCACCCCGTCCAGGCTGGTGCCGGACATCAGTCCGATATAGCGTTCCGTCATCTGCGTGCGTCCTTCATTCTGGCCAAGGCGGCATTATGTGCCGGGGGCGCCGAACTTGCCATCAGGATTCCACACCTGCAGGCAGCCGCTTTGCGGTAAGGACGGCAGTTTGCGATAATCCCCCGCTTTGGCGAGTGTCGTGGGTTGCCAATCTCGCACCCGCAATGGCCGATGCGTGACCGGTGACGCCGCAGGCTTTGCCCGGGCTCGCCACCTCATTCAATCCCCTCTGGTCGCATGGCTGGAGTCGGTGCGTAGCCGCTGCGCACCTTCCCTTGGTAGCAAGTGTAATGAAGCTGACATTGTTGATGCCCGGCCTGAGCTGGCTGGATGCCCATGACGGGGCCGAAGTATGCCGTGGGCTGGCCTTGCCGGCGCTGGCTACCTTGCTGGGGCGTGGGCATAGGCAAGCCATGCCGCTCAGCTTGTCTGCCCTGTATCAGCGCAGCCTGGGCCTGTCTGCTGCGGGCATCGCGGCGCGCCTGGCCGCTGCCGCCGGCCTGCAGGGGGAGCACTGGCTGCTGGCCGATCCGGTGCACGTGCGCATCGATCGTGATCGCGCCTTGCTGGCCGATGTGGGCGTCATGCGCCTGGGGCAGGATGAGGCTGCGGCCCTGGTGGCCAGCCTGAACCGGCATTTTGCCGAAGACGGCCTGTGTTTTCATGCCCCGCAGCCCGGCCGCTGGCTATTGCAGCTGCCTGAAGCCAGTGCCGCCAGCTTCACCCCCTTGGCCGATGCGGTGGGCGAGAACGTCAACGAACACCTGCCGTCCGGCACGCGTGGCCTGCATTGGAGCCGTCTGCTCAATGAAATGCAGATGCTGCTGTATACCCACCCGGTGAATGATGCACGCGAGTTGCGTGGCGAACTGTCAGTCAACAGTGTCTGGCTGTGGGGCGA
>JAFANL010000205.1 GCA_019232735.1 Aquitalea sp.
CCTCAATGCCGAGTTCGACCGGCTGGGCCTGCCCAAGATCAACAAGCTGACCGGGCTGGTGACCGACACTCTGGCCATGGCGCGCGACCAGTTTCCCGGCAAGCGCAACAGCCTGGATGCCTTGTGCGACCGCTTCGAAATCGACCGCTCCAACCGTACCCTGCACGGGGCACTGATCGACTGCGAGTTGCTGTCTGAAGTGTATCTGTGGATGACCCGTGGCCAGGAAAGCCTGGTGATGGACATTGATGTTGATAGTGGCAGCGCACAGGCCGGTGACATCCAGTTCGAGCGCAAGCCTTTGCTGGTCAAGCGGGCCAGTGAAGAAGAACTGGCCGCCCACCAGGGCTACCTAGGGGAGCTGGACAAGGCGGTGAAGGGCAGTTGCCTGTGGCGCACGCTGGAGACTCCGCCTGCCGGAGAGTCTGCATGAGCCGCTATCTTGCCCTGGTTCCGGCCGCCGGTTCCGGCAGCCGTTTTGGCGCGCCCAGCCCCAAGCAGTACCTGCAGCTGAACAATCGGCCGCTAATGTGGCACACCTTGCAGGTACTGTGCCAGGTGGAGGCCATCAGCGAAGTGGTGGTGGTGATTTCTCCCTGCGACGAATGGTTTGATGATTTCGACTGGGATCTGCCCAAGCTCAATGTGCAGCGGGTTGGCGGTGCCAGCCGTGCCGAAAGTGTGCGCAACGGCCTGCAAGCCATGGCTGCGGCAGAAAACGACTGGGTGCTGGTGCACGATGCCGCGCGCTGCTGCCTCTCCGTTGCCGCGGTGGAAAGGCTGATTACCTCGCTGGCCGAAGACACGGTGGGCGGCCTGCTGGCCCTGCCGGTACCGGATACCGTCAAACGTGCCGATGGCGATGGTCGTATCAGTGCCACGGTGCCGCGTCAGGGGCTGTGGCTGGCGCAGACGCCGCAGATGTTCCGTGCCGGCCTGCTGGCCCAGGCGCTGGCGAGCGCGGGAGAGATCGAGATGACTGATGAAGCCTCTGCCATCGAACAGCTGGGGCAGAAACCCCGGCTGGTGGAAGGGGATGCACAAAACTTCAAGGTCACCTACCCACGCGACCTGGCGCTGGCGCGCGCCATACTGGCAGCAAGAAAGGACTGATTCGCATGTTCAGAGTTGGACAAGGTTACGATGTGCACCAGCTGGTGGAAGGCCGTCCGCTGATGCTGGGCGGCGTGCATATCCCGCACAGCCACGGCCTGCTGGGGCACTCCGATGCCGATGCCCTGCTGCACGCCATTACCGATGCGGTGCTGGGCGCGGCGGCGCTGGGTGATATCGGCCGCCACTTTCCGGATACCGATGCCAGCTTCAAGGGCGCAGATAGCCGGGTGCTGCTGCGCGAAGCCGTGGCCCGGGTGCGTGCCGCTGGCTGGCAGGTGATGAATGTGGACGCCACTGTCATTGCCCAGCGTCCCAAACTGGCTCCGCACATCGATGCCATGTGTGCGTGTATCGCGGCCGATCTGGGGCTGGACGTGGGGGCGGTCAACGTCAAGGGCAAGACCAATGAAAAGCTGGGTTATCTGGGGCGTGGCGAAGCCATGGAAGCACAGGCCGTGTGTCTGCTGATGCGGCTGCCATAATGGAGTATGCGCCGACAGAAGTCGGCCGATGTGGGATAATCGCAGCCTGACTGTGGAATCGAACTCACCTGATGGAGGTATCAACATGCTGACCCAAGACCAACTCAAGCTGGCCGTTGCGCAAAAGGCGCTGGAATTCGTGCCGGAAGACTGCATCATCGGCGTGGGCACCGGCAGCACGGTCAATCTCTTCATTGAAGAACTGGCAGCCATCAAGGGCCGCATCAAAGGGGCCGTTTCCAGTTCCGAGGCATCTACTGCCCGTCTCAAGGCACACCATATTCCGGTATTCGAGCTGAACGAAGTGGAAAAGCTGGAGGTGTATATCGACGGTGCCGATGAAATCAACCATCACCTGCACATGATCAAGGGCGGCGGCGCAGCGCTGACGCGCGAGAAAATCGTGGCCAGCGTGGCGGAGCAATTTGTCTGTATCGCCGATGAAAGCAAGTATGTACTGAAGCTGGGCAAGTTTCCGCTGCCGGTGGAAGTCATCCCGATGGCGCGCAGCTCGGTTGCCCGTCAACTGGTGGCACTGGGTGGTCATCCGGAACTGCGCCAGGGCGTGGTGACGGATAACGGCAACGTCATCCTGGATGTACATGGCCTGACGATCAATACCCCGGTGGAGCTGGAAGAAACCATCAACCACATCGCCGGTGTCGTGACATGCGGCCTGTTTGCCCGTCGCCGTGCCGATGTGCTGGTGCTGGGCAGCCAGAACGGCGTGGAAGTGATTCGCTGACCTGCGCGTGACGGCAAACCATGCCGTGTCCGGGCCTGCCGCTGGCGGGCCCGCTTTGATTAAATGTCATCAGCCTGTCATCTGACCGGCTTACCATTTCCCATTCCCTGAAATCCGGATTCGTTCAAGAGGCAGCCATGGCAGACCACATCTCCAAACAGTTCGATATGGAACTGGAAACCATCCGTACCCGCGTGCTGCAAATGGGTGGCTTGGTGGAGCAACAGATCCTTTCTGCCATCGATGCCCTCATGTCCGGTGAAATCGCCAAGTTTGACAAGGTGATTGCCGAAGATGCACTGGTCAACTCGATGGAGGTGACCATTGATGACGACTGCCAGCACATCATTGCCCGTCGTCAGCCGGCCGCCAGCGACCTGCGCATCATCATCACCGTCATCAAGACCATTACCGATCTGGAACGTATCGGTGACGAAGCGCAGAAAATCGCCCGCATGGGTAAAACCATCTACCAGTCCGAGCGCTACCAGATGCCGCGCTTCCGCGAAATCCGCAAGATGGCGGAAGTGGCGCTGGCCATGCTGCGCCGTGCGCTGGACGCCTTTGCCCGTCTGGATGCCTCTGCCGCGCTGGAGCTGGCCGAAGAAGACATGCGGCTGGATGACGACTTTGCCGCCGAACTGCGCCAGCTGATTACTTTCATGATGGAAGACCCGCGCACCATCAGCATGTCCATTGATACCCTGTTCATTTCCAAAGCCATCGAGCGTATTGGCGATCACGCCAAAAACATCTCGGAATACGTAGTGTATCTGGTCAAGGGCAAGGATATCCGCCATACCTCGCTGGAAAACATCAAGCGGGAAACCCAGGGCAACTGATCAAGCGCAATGACGCAAACGTGCAAATGGCAGTAACATCACGCATGTTACTGCCATTTTTTATTGAATAATCCACGATGCAGCAGTGTCCCCGGCAGGCCCGGAACATTGCCGCGCAGCAAACATTTTGGAAAAGGCTAGCCTTTGACCACCACCTTGCCCACCCCGGATGTGTTGGCTACGGTCGACCTGGGGTCCAATACCTTCCGTCTGCAAGTTTCCCGCGTAGTAGAAGACCAGCTGTATCCGCTGGACGCCATGAAAGAAACCGTGCGCCTGGGTGCCGGTCTCACCGCCGATAAATATCTGGATGATGTGACCCAGGAAAAAGCCCTGGCCTGCATGGCGCGCTTTGGCGAGCGGCTGCGCGGTTTCAGCCCGCGCCAGGTGCGCATTGTCGGCACCAATACCCTGCGTGTGGCGAAAAATTCGGCCGAGTTCATCAGCCGTGCCGAAGCCTTGCTGGGCTTCCCCATCGAAATCATTGCCGGACGCGAAGAAGCCCGGCTGGTGTATATCGGTGCCGCCCATTCGCTGCCGGCCACCAAGGAGAGGCGTCTGGTGGTGGACATCGGGGGCGGTTCCACCGAATTCATCATCGGCAGCCAGTTCAAGGCCCATGTGACGGAAAGCCTGCCGCTGGGCTGTGTCAGCTATAGCCTGCGCTATTTTGCCGACGGCAAGCTGAGCCGCAGCAATTTTGCCGATGCCACCCTGGCGGCGCGTAATGAAATCCAGCGCATCGCCAGCGAATATCGCCCGGAAGAATGGCAATTGGCCGTTGGTACCTCCGGCACGGCGCGCTCCTTGCGCGATATTCTGGAAATCAACGACTGGTCTGCTTCCGATATCACGCTGGAAGGCATGCTGCAATTGCGTGCCGAGCTGATCCGGCGGGAAAACCTGAAAAACGTCAGCCTCAACGGGCTGAAGGCCGACCGGGTACCGGTATTGCCCGGTGGTCTGGCCATCATGATCGCCATCTTCGAAGAACTGGGCGTCAGCAAGATGATCGTGGCCGAAGGTGCGCTGCGTGATGGTGTGCTGTACGACCTGCTGGGCCGGCAGCGTGAAAAAGACATGCGCGAGAGCACGGTGCAGCTGTTCAAGCGCCGCTACCATGTCGACGTGGCTCAAAGCGAACGTGTCGTGGTATTGGCGGAGCGCCTGTACCGCATGGTAGCTGGAGAGGATGTCGATCAGGACATGCTCAAGCGGCTGATCTGGGCGGCACGGCTGCATGAAATCGGCCTGACCATTGCCCATACCGCGTATCACAAGCATTCGTCCTATATCCTGCAAAACGCGGACATGCCCGGTTTCTCCAAGCGAGAGCAGGCCATGCTGGCCACCATCGTGCTCGGGCATCGTGGCGACATGGGCAAGATGCAGCAGGTGATCAGCGAGTCCGCCTTATGGCAGGCCGTGGTGGCCTTGCGCCTGGCGGTGTTGTTCTGTCGCAGCCGCATTGCCATCCAGTTGCCGGAACAGCTGGATCTCAAGCTGGAAGCCAAAGGTTTTGTGCTGACCGTGAGTCAGAATTGGCTGAAAGATAATCCGTTGACCGCCAGTGCCTTCCGTCAGGAAGTGCTGCAGTGGAAGAATGTCGGTTTCCAACTCGACTTCAGCCAGATCTGACCATGCGCCATGCCAGGGTAAAACAGCGGGTCCCTACGCTAGGGGAGGCCCCCGGTAGTTTGTTGCCGGTTGGCGAGCAGAAACTTGCCAGTGCCAGTCTTACCCTGGTGGAGTTCGGCCCCCAGCAATTGAGCGAAAGCAGTTTTACCAGCGTGGCCGCCGGGCTGGCCTACCGTCCGGAACAGCCGGTATTGTGGCTGAATGTCTATGGCCTGCATGACCCCACCGTGATGCAGGCCATCGGCGAGCGCTTTCGTCTGCATCCGCTGGTGCAGGAAGACATCCTCAACAACCGGCAGCGTCCCAAGGTTGAGGATTATGGTGATTACCTGTTCATCGCCACCCGCGTGTTTCATTTCCCGGAAGACAGCGGCCGTCTGAGCTACGACCAGATGTATCTGGTATTGGGCAACGATTTTGTGCTGACCTTCCAGGAAAGGCCGACCGGTGTCTTCGAGCCAGTACGCGAGCGCTTGCGCAGTGCGCGCTGTGCCCTGCGCAGCAAAGGTGCCGACTATCTGGCTTATTCCCTGCTGGATGCCATCATCGATGATTATTTCGGCGTACTCAGCCAGTTTACCGAGCATGTCGAGCGTACCGACCAATTACTGCTGCATGGTCGCGAACAAGGTGTGCTCAACCGGGTGCAGCGCCTGAAACATGACTGCCTCAAACTGCGCCGTTCCATCCTGCCGCTGCGGGAAATCCTGCTGACGATGATGCGCGGCGATTACACCCTGATCCGGCAGGAGACTCAGGTCTATCTGCGTGATGCCTACGATCACACCATGCACGTGATCGAATCGCTGGAAATGTCGCGCGAGATGGTGGCGGACATGCTGGATCTCTACCTTTCCACCCAATCCCACCGGCTCAACCTGCAAATGCGGGTGCTGACCGTGTTCAGCATGATTTTCATGCCGCTGACCCTGATTGCCGGCATTTACGGCATGAACTTCGAAAACATGCCGGAGCTGCACTGGCGCTATGGCTATTATGCCGTGCTGGCCTTGATGGGCAGCATTGCCGGTGGGTTGGTATTGTTGTTCTGGAAACGTAACTGGATCTGAGCCAGCCCCTGGATGGCCGCCGCAGCCACTACCGTGCTGCGGTTTTTTTGTGATGGTTTCTTTATACCCCTTGGGGGTATATGATGCAGGTAAGGAGTCCATCATGACCGAGACTGTCGTTTCCCTCCCGATCAGCGGGATGACGTGTGCCGCATGTGCCGCGCGTCTGGAAAAAGTGCTGGGCAAGCTCGATGGCGTCAGCGCCAGCGTCAGCTTTGCCAGCGAACAGGCACAAATCCGTTATCTGCCGGAACGCATCAGCCCGCAGCAATTGCTGGATAGCATCGGCAAGGCTGGCTTCAGCGTGCCACAGCAAGCGCTGGAACTGGATATCACCGGCATGACCTGCGCTGCCTGTGCCGTACGGCTGGAGAAGGTGCTGAACAAGCTGCCCGCTGTGCAGGCGCAAGTGAATTTTGCCAATCAGACGGCCCGGTTGCACTTCGCTGTGGGCTTGCTGCAAGTACCCGACGCCATGGCGGCAATCAGCAAGGCCGGTTTTCAGGGACGGCAACGCCAGG
>JAFANL010000226.1 GCA_019232735.1 Aquitalea sp.
ATGGTTGCTGGCCAATCACGGCCAGGCACTGCGCATCGTGGAAGAATTACAGGCGCAGGACCCGGCGCAACTGGAATGTGTCTGGCCGCAGGGGCAGCGCATGCGTATCCAGGGCAAGGCCGGTTTGCCGCAGCTGCGCATCAAGACACAACGCAAGCATGGCTGGCTGGAGGTGACGGGCGAGGTACAGGTAGACGAAGACCGGGTGCTGCAATTACGCCAGTTGCTGGAGGCGCTGGCAGCCCGGCCCGGTCAGTACCTGCGCTTGTCGGAGCAGGACTGGCTGGCCTTGTCCGACAGCCTGGTGATGCGCTTGCAGCAACTGGCCTTGCTGGCCGACCATGCCGTAGCGGGCGGGTTGCGCCTGAGCCTGCTGACCGCACCAACGTTGGCTGGGTTGGGGGCGGACATCGGCAGCTTTGCCGGGGACGAGGGCTGGCAGCAGCTATTATCGCGCTGGGACAGTCTGCGCACTTTCCAGCCCGCGGTGCCGGCCACCCTGCAGGCCAGTTTGCGGCCTTATCAATTACAGGGCTTTGCCTGGCTGTCACGGCTGGCGCATCTCGGTGCCGGAGCTTGTCTGGCCGACGATATGGGTCTGGGCAAGACGGTACAAACACTGGCCCTGCTGCTCAGCCGCGCCCATCTGGGGCCGCAACTGGTGGTGGCACCCACCTCGGTGGCGCTCAACTGGCTGGCCGAGGCCGCCCGTTTCGCTCCCAGCCTGCGCTTGCAGCCCTATCAGCAGCAACGTGATTTATCCACCGTCGGGCCGCAGCATCTGGTGATTGCCAGCTATGGCCTGCTGCAATTGCAGGCGGAAGATTTTGCCAGCGTGCACTGGGCCAGCGTGGTACTGGACGAGGCGCAGGCCATCAAGAATGCCAATACCAAGCGTGCACAGGCAGCGCAAAGCCTGCGGGCGGATTTCCGCCTGGCCGCCAGCGGTACGCCGGTGGAAAATCATCTGGGCGAGTTGTGGAGCCTGTTCCGTTTCATTACGCCCGGCCTGCTGGGCAACGAGGACAAATTCCAGCAGCGTTTTGCCCAGCCGGTGGCCGAGGGGGATGAAGAAGCGCGCGCCACGCTCAAGGCCATGATCCAGCCTTATCTGTTGCGGCGGACCAAGGCGCAGGTGCTGACCGAGCTGCCACCGCGCACCGACATCACCCGCCGCATTGCCCTGAGCGAGCAGGAGTTGCATGTCTACGAGGCCATGCGCCAGCAGGCATTGCAAAAGCTGGCCGAGGTCGACAGTCAGGACAAGAAAACCATGCAAGTGCTGGCCGAGCTAACCCGGCTGCGTCGCTTCTGCTGCCATCCCGCCCTGTTACAGCCGGACACGGCCTTGCCCGCCAGCAAGTTTGCCTTCTTCTGCCAACTGGTGACCGAGCTGTTGGATAACGGCCACAAGGCGCTGGTGTTCAGCCAGTTTGTCGATCATCTGGCGCTGGCACGGCAGTGGCTGGATGCGCAGGGCATTACCTACCAGTATCTGGACGGTGCCACGCCAGGCAAGCAACGCAAGGCGCGCATGGATGCTTTCCAGGCTGGCGAGGGAGATCTGTTCCTGATCAGCCTGAAAGCCGGTGGCACCGGACTGAACCTGACCGCCGCCGACTACGTGATTCATCTGGACCCGTGGTGGAATCCGGCAGTGGAAGACCAGGCCAGCGACCGTGCCTACCGCATGGGCCAGCAGCGGCCGGTCACCGTGTACCGGCTGGTGGCGGAAAATACCATCGAAGAAAAGATTGTCGCCCTGCATGCCGAAAAGCGGGCGCTGGCGGATAGTTTGTTAGAAGGGGGCGAACTGGCCGCCTCGCTGGATGGAGAGGCATTGCTGGCCTTGTTGCAAAGCGCGTAGTGGTGGGTCAGCCGGCTGGTGCGCTTGGGCTTGTCGATGGATGGCGTAACCACCGGTAAAGAGCATCAGCGAAACTGCTCGAACAGCCGTTTGCGCAATTCGGCAATGCCGCTGCCTACCGCCGAGGACAGGCGGCTGTATTGTGATGGCCCGACTGCCAATGCTTCGCTGGCGGCTTCAAACTGACCCTGGTTGATCAGCTCGGCCACCCTGGCGGCTTCGCGGTGGAATTCCCGGTGGTTATCCACCAGCTGCTGATAGGCATCAAAATGGCAGCAGTTGACCCTGCCTTCCTCATCCAGCCAGCGGCCCAGCTCACAATCACAGGCATTGGCAATCCGTGCACAGTCCAGATGCCTGCCTTCCAGCATTGCCATGCGCAGCTCCAGCTTCAATTCGAAGTGGAGCAGCAGGGCATCTTCCAGATTCATGTTTGTTTTTCCCGCATGCGAACCCTGACCATCACTATAGCCAGTGATTTTACCTATGTCGTCGACATTATTTCTTTGCGATGACAGGAGTGGCTGTGAGCAATAGCCGCCGCCGGGGCAAGCGGCGGTCGCAGGGTTGCCGCTTGTCTCTGCGGTGGCTTGGCGCGGTGCTTAATCCAGCTGGCCGGCCAGTGCGGCCAGTACCCGGGCACTGGTGGCTTGCGGATGGGCGGTGATGCGCAGCATGTGGCGTACCGCCGGATGCTGCGGGCGATGAATGGCAATGCCGGATTGCAGCAGATGGCGCTGGATGGCTTCGGCTTGCAGGGCGTCAGGATAGGCGACGCAAACAAAATTGGTGTGCGAGGGCAGTACGGTCAGGCCCTGATCGTACAGGGCATGGCTGAGGTGATGACGCAGGGTGATGGTCTGGGCCACCAGCTTGCGTGAA
>JAFANL010000245.1 GCA_019232735.1 Aquitalea sp.
AACGGCGTGGCCATGAGCCCGGCTCAAGTGCTGACCGAACTGAACCGTCTGGGCGGCAAGCACGGCATCGGTCGCCTGGACATCGTGGAAAACCGTTACGTGGGCATGAAGTCCCGTGGCTGCTACGAAACCCCGGGTGGCACCATCATGCTGAAGGGCCATCGCGCCATCGAATCCATCACGCTGGACCGCGAAGTGGCCCACCTGAAGGATGAGCTGATGCCGAAGTACGCCAAGCTGATCTACACCGGCTACTGGTGGAGCCCGGAGCGTCAGATGCTGCAAGGCCTGATCGACGCTTCGCAAGCTACCGTCAACGGTTGGGTACGCCTGAAGCTGTACAAGGGTAATGTTATCGTGGTGGGCCGCGAATCCAAGACCGATTCGCTGTTCGACCCGCATATCGCCACCTTCGATGAAGATGGCGGCGCATACAACCACGCCGATGCTGCCGGCTTCATCCGCCTGAATGCACTGCGCATGCGGATTGCTGCCAACGCCAAGCTCAAGCGCGGCTGATTGGCCGGGTGTTGAAAACCGCCTTCGGGCGGTTTTTTGTTTTTATGCGGCAAGGGATTGCAGAAAAGTTGAGCAGGGGACGGATGCGGCGTATCGTATCGGCTTTGCCATGCAGGCTGATCTGAGCATCAAGGCAGCAGTCTGACCATACCGCCGTAATCACCAAGGATTATCAGGGTGTCTGAAGATCAATTTACCGATATTTCCATGGCCGTGTGTCTGACCGGCCTCATCATCTTCATGGGCTTCATCATCTGGGATCTGGGCAAGAAATCGCAGGCCGGCAAACTGGGCACGGCCATTCTGTTTCTGGTGCTGGGTTTCGGTGTGTTCGGTTTCATTTTCAAGAATGTGCTGGTCGAGTTCCTGGTACTCAAATAAGTCGCTAGCGGAAACGTCAAAACGGGTTGGCCATGGCCAACCCGTTTTGTTTGCTCGTCCAGCCAAATCTCAGAATCTGTTCAGAGCCTGGCGAGCTAGAGCGAGACAAGGCGAAAACGGTTGATAACAACTGGGGACGCGGAGTTGACACACAGTCAATGAACATTCCGAAGGCGTTTTTAACGCAGTATCGCCCCCTATTTAACGAGCGCAGCAGACTATGAACAGGTTCTTAGCGCTGCGGCACCAGAATCAGCCGTAAACCCAGGGCGATGAAAATGCTGCCGGCAATACGATCCAGCCACATGCTGGCCTTGGGTGTGCGATTCAGCCAGCTGCCAATGGCACCGGCAAAGTAGCCCAGGCTACCAAACAGCAATGCTGCCTGCGCGGTGAAGATCAGCCCCAGAATCGCGGTTTGCCAGCCGCTATGGCCCTGAGCCGGATTGACGAATTGCGGCAGGAAGGCCAGAAAGAACAGCACCACCTTGGGGTTGATGGCATTGGCAATCAAGCCCTTGCGAAAGTGGGCGGCCAGCGGCGTATCATCCTGCTTGCTGCGGTCGGCCTTGAGGCTGCTGCCCCGGCTGCGTATGGCCTGCCAGCCCAGATACACCAGATAGCTGCCGCCCGCGATCTTCAGCAGACCAAAGGCAGTGGGCGAGGCGGCGATCAGCGCACTGACGCCGATTGCGGCCAAGACCGTATGGGTAATGCAGCCTAGCGCACAACCCAGGCCGAATACCATGCCCTGGCGGCGGCCCTTGGCAATGCCCAGACTCAATACCATCAGATTGTCCGGACCGGGGGAGAGGGTGATCAGCATGGCCGCGGCCGTGAAGGCAGCCAGTTGTTCCGGTGTCACGAGCATGACTTTGTTCTCGAAAAGGCAAAACCACATCATTGGGGATTTGCCACCGGATGGCAAGCCAGGTTTTCCACGTGACCAACAGATAGCCTCCATGCGAACGGCCATGCTGCTGCATGGCCGTCGGCTTAAGCAGTTTCCAGACTCAGACAGTCTTGTCCAGCGCGTTTTCTATCTCGCGGATATGGGCCTGATGCTTCTGGATGCGTTCGCCCACCGGTGGCCCCTTGAACTGCTTGCGCACGCCTAGCACGAACCAGAAGAACAGCAAGACCGCCAGCAGGGCAATGGTGAGGTAGAGCACCTTTTCATTGGGGGGCTGGATGCCGACAAAGGCCAGCACGGCGCCACCGATGGTGGCCAGCAGGGCGATGGGCTTGGAGGCGGCTCCCAGGCTGAACGGCCCCTTGTGGGTCCAGGTTTTGCCCTCGGCAAACATGCCGGCTGTGACCGGAATGATGTAGGAGATGTACAGGAATACCGCCGAGCCGGCAGACAGCACGGTGAAGGCATCGCCATACAGGGTGGCCACAATGGCCAGAATAGCGCTGACCCAGATGGCCAGGCCCGGAGTGCGATGGACGGCGTGAACCTGTTTGAGCTGGTGGGAGAAGGGCAGGCCGCCATCACGGGCAAAGGCATACATCATGCGCGAGGTCGAGGTCAGGCAAGCCAGGCCGCACAGATAATTCACCAGAAAAATGCCGATGCCCAATACCACCTTCAAACCGGGTGGCAGGCTGCTGAGTATCAGGTCAAAAAAGCCCATCCCGGCTTTGACCCCGGCCTGCATATTGGGCAGCACCAGCACGAAGGTGCAGATCAGGATGTAGCCAAACAGGCTAGACCACAGTACGGAACGCAGAATACCCTTTGGCACATTGTGTGAGGCTTGATGGGTTTCTTCCGATGTGTGGGCCGAGGCGTCATAGCCGGTCAGTGTATAGACCGTTAGCAGCAAGCCGGACAGAAACACCATCAGGCTGCTGTCCATCTTGGGCCAGGTGCCGCCATCCGCTCCGCTGAAATTGGTGAAGGTAAATAGACGTGAGAAGTCCAGCGGGCCAGGAGCGTAGGCCAGTAGCGACACGGTCAGCAACACCGAGATGGCAAAGATCAGATAGCCGGACATATCGGTCAGCCGGGTGGTCAGCTTGATGCCCAGATGGTTTAGCCAGGCCTGACTGATGGTGATGCCAGCCAGGAACAGCGTCTGTTCCGTCCAGGTGAGCTTGTCCGGATTGATGCCCATGAGCGGGGCGATCAGGGTTTTGAAGAAGGGGTCGTATACCCCGAAGTTGACCGAAGCCACCACGAAAATCAGCCCCAGCAGATTGATCCAGGCGGTGACCCAGCCCAGCCCCTTGCCTCCCAGAATGGATGACCAGTGATACAGGCCTCCAGCGGTGGGGTATGACGAAGCTATCTGAGCCATGGCAGCGGCCACGATGCTGGCAAACAGCGCACCCACCGGCCAGCCTATGCCGATGGAGGCACCACCGGCCGCGCTGATCCCGGCGGGAAAGGCCGTGATCCCGCCTGCCAGAATGCAGATGATGGAAAAGGAAATGGCAAAGTTGGAAAAGCCGCTCATGCGCCGTGAAAGCTCTTGAGCGTAACCCATGCTGTGCAACAGTTTCTCGTCCTCGCCCTGAGGCGTGGAGCCGTGCTTGTCTGGACTCATGATGATCCCTCTTACATGGTTGACCTACCCTGTGTGGAAATGCACTGCGCTGAAATCTCACCCGTTGCGGTACTGGCCGGTGGCAGCAGGCAAGACGACAGCCTGAGTCCGGTGCTGCCCATTGGCCGCTGCCATACCCATCCGTGGTCCGACTGTTGTTGACGGCGAGTTCCTTGCGACCCGGTCGTGCCGGGTACTCGCTAGCGATGGCCGTTGCTGCTACCGGCTTATGTTCTGCCCTTGCTGCTCATCCGTACCAGCGCATCAAACAGTCCCTGCTGGCTGCTGTCTTCCTGTGCCGAGAGTTCCGGATGCCATTGCACCGCGATCAGCTGCGGGAAATCCTCCACTTCGATGGCTTCGATCACGCCATCGGCCGCCCAGGCCACTGCGTTTACGCCTTGGCCCGGCTGGTCTATGGCCTGGTGATGCCAGGACTTGGTGGCCACTTCGGTGCTGCCCAGCAGGCCGGCCAGGCAGGAGTCGGATGCGACGCGCACGCTGTGCAGCGTAGGGTCGCGCGGTGGCTGCCGGTGTTCCACTTGTTCTCCCACCACATCTGGCAGATGCAGATGCAAGGTGCCACCCAGTACCGTATTGAGGATCTGTAGGCCACGGCAGATGGCCAGTGTGGGCAGCTTGCGTTGCAGCAGGGCAAGGGCCAGTGCGGTTTCGGTGTGGTCTCGTTCCGGGCTGAGGTTGTAAATGGTGGGGTGGCTGCCGCCATCAAACAGTTCCGGCGCGATGTCTCCTCCGCCAATCAGTACCACTCCGTCCAGTGCATCCAGCCAGCTGGCGATGGCGTCTTCGCCCACCGGGGGCAACAGCACCGGAGCGCCCCCGGCGCGCAAGACGGCATGCACGTACTCCACGGGGGTGTGATAGCCGTAGCCCTGGCCAGCGGGGTAGGTCGTCAGGCCGATGAGGGGGGGGCTCATGACAGCCGGCCTTCAACGGCAGCCAAATAGATGGCGCTATAGTCCGCCGCACTCAGGCTGACCGGATTGCCACCGTCGCTAGGGTCAGCCTTGGCCATGCGGCCGATTTCTGCGGCCTGCTCGGCCGGCAAGCCGATCTGCCCCAGGCTATGGGGAATGCCCAGATCACTGCGCAGCTTGAGTATCCAGGCCAGGAAACCATCAAAACTGCTATCGGCCAGGCCGATATAACGTGCAGCGGCACTCAGACCTTCGGCAATGGCGGGCTGGTTTCGAACCAGCACATAAGGAAGCAGGATGGCATTAGCCAGGCCGTGATGGGTATCGAACACCGCACCGATGGGATGGGCCAGGGCATGTACCCCGCCCAGCCCTTTCTGGAAGGCGGTCGCACCCATGATGGATGCTGCCAGCATGTGCGAGCGCGCCTCGACATGGCCGCCGTCGGCATAGGCGGTCGGTAACCAGTCGTGGACCAGCTTCATGCCCTCCAGCGCCACCCCTTGTGCCAGCGGGTGGTAATAAGGCGAGCAATAGGCTTCCAGATTATGCACAAAGGCATCGATGCCGGTGGCGGCAGTCAGGTGCGGGGGCAGGCCGGTGGTCAGCTCGGGGTCGGCCAGTACCAGCCGCGGCAGCATGGAGGGATGGAAGATGATGACCTTGCGGTGGTCTTCTTCATCGATGATCAGCGAAGCACGGCCCACTTCCGAACCGGTGCCGGCCGTGGTGGGAATGGCGATGGTGGGGGCCACGCCCGCCACATTGACCCGTAGCCAGTTATCGCCCACGTCTTCGAAATCCCACAATGGACGCTCCTGGCCGACCATCAGGGCAATGGCCTTGCCCACATCCAGTGCGCTGCCACCGCCCACCGCGATCACGCCATCATGCTTGCCTTCCCGGTAGGCATTGACCCCGGCATAGACATCGCGGCCCACCGGATTGGGGCGCATGTCGCAGAATACCTGCGCTTGCAGACCTGCGGCATGGAGGTAATCCTGCAGTCTGCCCAGCAAGGGCAGGCGGGCAAGACCGGGGTCGGTGACCAGCAGCGGGCGACGCATACCCAGCTGCTGGCACAGGGCGGGTAGCTCACTGGCGCGGCCGGCGCCAAAGCGGATGCTGGTCGGATAGTTCCAGTTACCTTGCAATTGCATGATCTACCCCTTGAGATGGAAGGACTTGATGCGGGTGAGTTGCTGATAGCCCAGCACCGACAGCGAGATGCCACGGCCGGTATCCTTGACCCCGGTCCAGGCCAGGGCCGGGTCCAGATAGTCGCAGCGGTTCATGAACACGGTGCCGGTGTCAATCTGCTGGCCCAGCCGGATTGCGGCGGCACTGTCCCGCGTCCACAGCGAGGCGGTCAGGCCGTAGGCGCTATCGTTCATCAGGGCGATGGCCTCTGCATCCGAGTCCACCGGCATGATGCCGATGACCGGACCAAAGCTCTCGTCACGCATCACGCTCATGCCGTGATGCACATCCACCAGCACCTGCGGGGCCAGGTAGGCACTGCCCGGGCGGTCTGCGGCAAAGTGGCCCGGCGGAATCAGCGCCC
>JAFANL010000054.1 GCA_019232735.1 Aquitalea sp.
CCCCATGGCGCGCCATGTACTCCATCTCACCATGACAGCCCTCATCCAGCCAGGCCTGTAAATGGGCTTCAGCTTCCGGCGGCAGTACGGCCTTGCTGATTCTGGCCTCGGCAAAGCCCAAATCACGTGCCCAGGCTTTGATTTGCTGCGCCAATTCGGGATAATCCCTGTTTGGATAGGATTTCTCAGTCATATGGTCATGGATGATACCAGCGTTCGCAGCGGCAGCCTGCCCGATGAAACCGCCACCCTTGCCTTGGGCAAGGCCGTCGCCTCGGCCCTGCAAGCCGGCGTGGTCATTTTTCTATGGGGCGATCTGGGGGCTGGCAAAACCACCTTCAGCCGGGGATTGCTGGCGGGGCTGGCTTATCACGGCAAGGTAAAGAGTCCGACTTATACTTTGGTGGAGAGCTATCCGCTGCCGGACTTTACTGTGCACCATTTCGATTTGTACCGTTTTGCCGATCCGGAAGAATGGGACGATGCCGGTTTCCGTGATTATTTTGGCCCGGATACGGTTTGTCTGGTGGAATGGCCGGACAAGGCTGGCGATTTGTTACCACCGGCAGACCTGACGCTGGAACTTGAAGTCAGCGGAGCAGGTCGCACTTATCGTTTAACTGCAAGAACAGAAACCGGACAGTCATGCCTGACTCGACTTTCGACCCCACCCGCCGCCGCTTGATCGGCGCGGCTGCCGCCACCTTCCTGCTCAGTGTCAGCAAGCTGGGCTTTGCCGGCAACAGCCAGGTGGTGGCCATCCGCATCTGGCCCGCTTCCAGCTATACCCGCATCACGCTGGAAGCCAGCGATGCCATCAAATTCAAGCAATTCACCATCAGCAATCCAGACCGGCTGGTGATTGATCTGGAAGGCGTCCAGCTCAATAGCGTGCTCAAAGACATCAGCAGCCAGATCGCCGATGCCGACCCCTATATCAAGACCGCCCGCGCCGGCCAGTTCAGCCCGGATACCGTGCGATTGGTGCTGGAACTGAAGACCGATGTCAAACCACAGGCCTTCACGCTCAACCCGGTCGCCGAGTACAAGCACCGGCTGGTCGTTGATCTCTATCCAGCCAGCGGCGCACAAGACGATCCACTGATGGCCCTGCTGGACGACTACAACAAGGGCAAGCTCACCGAACCGCCTCCGCAGGTAAAGCCAAAGAAAAACGACAGCAACCGCCCCATCGTGGTGATGCTGGACCCAGGCCACGGCGGCGAAGACCCCGGAGCCATCGGCATGAATGGCACCCGCGAGAAAGATATCGTGTTGCGCATTGGCAAACAGCTGAAGCGCATGATCGATGCCGAACGCAATATGAAGGCCTTCATGACCCGGGATGAGGACATCTTCATTCCGCTGGGGGTTCGTGTGGCCAAGGCACGCAAGCTGAATGCCGATCTGTTCATTTCCATCCACGCCGATGCGGCACCCAACCGTAGTGCCCGCGGTTCCTCGGTCTTTGCCCTGTCGGAAAAAGGTGCCTCCAGTGCCTTTGCCAAGACCATGGCGCAATCCGAAAACAGCTCTGACCTGATCGGTGGGGTGAAGATTGCCAGCAAGGACAAATTCCTGGCGCATACCCTGCTGGACCTGACTCAAACAGCCACCATCAACGATAGCCTGAAGCTGGGCAAGATCATGTTGGGCAAGGTGGGAGGGCTGAACAAGCTGCACAGCGCCCAAGTGGAACAGGCTGGTTTTGCCGTACTGAAGGCACCGGACATTCCCTCCATCCTGGTCGAGACCGCCTTCATCAGTAATCCGGAAGAAGAGCAGCGCCTGCTGGATGGTGACTTCCAGCAGCAAATGGCAGGCTCCATCCTCAGTGGCGTGAAATCCTATTTCTCGCAGGGTGCAGCCCTGGCGGCACGAGCCTGATTGGCAGCCCTCATCAACACAAAGGCCCGCAACAGCGGGCCTTTGTGTTTAGGAAATAAGCGGATCAGGAGTAACGCGACGGATCAATCTCGCTATCCGGGCTTTCTTCCACCGCAGGCACACGATAGGTTTCCTTGGCCCACTCGCCCAGATCAATCATCTTGCAGCGCTCGCTACAAAAGGGGCGAAACAGGCTGGCAGCTTCCCAGCGCACATTGGCGCCACAGCAAGGACAGGGAACAACTCGAACGGCTTGAGACATAAGGTTCAGAATTTGCAATTGGTGAGGGTGAATTCAACATCACCTTCGGTTTGGCGTGGTCGGCTTTCACCGGTGACCGCACTAACAAAACGGACATTGATGGCGTACTTATTGGCGGACAGCTCCGGCAATACATTCAGCGCCGGATCATAAGCAATACGTATCATCTGTACCACCTTGCCGCCTGACATTTGCTGGAACGCGCCATTGCGCGCCACGTAATGATAGGTCTTGCCACTATCGCGCAGCAGGTGCAGCAGGATGCGCGCGGCCTCAGCCGTCGGCATCAGCGGAGCCGCCCAGCGGCGCATATCGCGCCGGCGCTCGTCGGCAGGCTTCTGCTGCCACAGATAATACGAGGGCAAATCAAACTGGCAGGTACCACCAGGAATACCAGCCCGCTGCTTGATCGCCATCAGCCATTCATTTTCACGCAGATGCTGGCCAAACTTGCCGGTTACACCCAGCAACTGACTGGAAGACTGTTCGATGTCATCCAGTACCTTTTCCAGGCTGTCTTCCGCCACATTGGGATTTTCCCGCAAGGCCTCCAGCACCTGCTTCTGCCGCTCCAGTTCCTGTAGCAGGTCTGCCTTCATGTCGGCCCGCGACGCAGTTTCCAGCAGTTCGAACAGCACCAGCAAGGCAGCATGATGATCCAGCGGATGATCCTTGCCCAGAAAATAGGCCAGCCGGTCATAGAGCTGCTCGAGACGTAGCAGGGTACGGGTTCGTTCGGTGACAGGAAACTCGAAACTGATCACAAGACGTCTGCCCTTCTTGGTGGCTTGAAAAATGCCTTGTCACTGGCAGTGGGCAAGGTTTGCAAGATAATACTGATGTTTAGCTTCGACTTGAAGCTGCAATAAGGCAAGTGAGCCGCCATTATCGATGACATCATCCGCACTCGCCAGCTTTTGCTGACGCGGCAGCTGAGCCGCCATGATGGCGCGTACCGCGTCCGCGGTCAAACCACTACGTGCCATCACCCGTTCTATCTGCAATGACTCGGGACAATCCACCAACAGACTCCGTTGCACCAGCGCAAGGTAGTCTGGACTCTCAAACAATAATGGCACTACCAGCACCGCATACGGACCACGAGCCTGCTGCAGTTGTCGCACGCTTTCTGCGCGGATCAAAGGATGCAGTATCGCCTCCAGTTGCTGGCGCAATGCAGGCTGGGCAAACACCAGCTGGCGCATGGCCACACGATCCAGCGCACCATCTGCCATTCGCACCGCATCACCAAAGGCTTGAGCAATGGCCGGCATGGCTGCGCCATCTGCTGCCGTCAGGGAATGCGCAATGACATCGGTGTCCACCACCGGTACACCGAGCGTGGCAAAGTGCTCTGCGGCCGCAGTTTTGCCAGAACCAATGCCTCCGGTAAGGCCCACCACATCAATGTGCATAAGCCCCCAGATACCAACTGACAATATGATTACCCCACAACAGGGCAATCCAGCCAGCAGCTGCCAGATATGGACCAAACGGCAAAGCCTGCCCACGTCCGAGCCGGGCCAACAGGATCAACACCATCCCCACTAGCGCGCCAACCAGCGAGGACAACAAGATAACCAGTGGCAACATGCTCCATCCCAGCCAGGCCCCAAGCGCCGCCAGCAGTTTGAAGTCACCATAGCCCATGCCTTCTTTGCCCGTGGCCAGTTTGAACAACCAGTACACCAGCCACAGGCTGAGATAACCGGCCATTGCCCCCAG
>JAFANL010000063.1 GCA_019232735.1 Aquitalea sp.
ACCAGCCGCCACCTTGGCGCGGCGGATGTAGTCGAGCAGCGAGGTCTTGCCGTGGTCGACGTGACCCATGACGGTCACCACCGGGGCGCGCGGCAGCAGTTCGTGCGTCGCGTCGGCAGCGCCTTCCAGATAGGTTTCCGGATCGTCGGTCTTGGCGGCGATGGCCTTGTGGCCCATTTCCTCGACGAGGATCATGGCCGTTTCCTGGTCCAGCACCTGGTTGATGGTCACCATCATGCCCATCTTCATCAGGACCTTGATCACCTCAACGCCCTTGACGGCCATGCGGTGAGCCAGATCGGCCACGGAGATGGTTTCCGGCACCAGCACGTCATGCACGATGGGCTCGGTCGGAGCCTGGAAGGCATGCTGGTTGTTTTGCTTGTGTCTGCCCTTGCCGCCGCGGGATTTCCAGTCGCTACCGGCATCGCCGCCCTTGGTCTTCAGACCACGGCCCTTCTTGCCTTCTTCCCAGCGCTCATTGCCCTTCTTGGCGCTACCGCCCTTCTTGGCATCGGGACGACCGGCAACGGTAGCCGGAACGGCCGGTGCACCCGGTGCGCCAGCAGCTGCCGGACGCGGACCACGGTTGTCGCCAGCCGGGCGCGGGCCACGGTTGTCGCCAGCCGGACGCGGACCACGGTTGTCACCTGCCGGACGCGGGCCACGGTTGTCGCCAGCCGGACGCGGGCCACGGTTGTCACCAGCCGGGCGCGGGCCACGGTTGTCGCCAGCCGGGCGCGGGCCGCGCTCATCGCGACGCTCGTCAGTGCGGGCTTCAACCGGCTTGGGCGCTTCCACCGGCTTCGGAGCCGGTGCCGGCTGCTGGGCAGCCAGACGCGCAGCCTGACGGCGCTCTTCGCGTTCGATCTTTTCGCGCATCAGCTCTTGCTGACGGGCGCGGAAAGCAGCCTGACGCTTTTCTTCAGCCTCGCGGGAGGCTACTTCTTCCGGCGACAGGATGGAGGCTACGGTGCGTGCCGGAGCCGGAGCCGGCTTGGCGGCAGGTGCCGCACTCTTGGCCGGGGCTTCTGCAACCGGAGCAGCCGGTGCAGCGGGTTTGGATTCCACCTTGGGTTCAACCTTTACTTGCGGTTCCGGTTTTACTTCCGGCTTGGCTTCCGGTTTCGCTTCCGGCTTTACTTCAGCCGGCTTGGCTTCCACCACCGGAGCCGCTGCCGGAGCAGGTGCCGGTTCGGCCGCCTTGGCAACCGGCGCAGCAGCCACCGGAGCGGCCTCTGCGGCCGGAGCCGCTGCCGGACCATCTTCCGGGCGTACCACGACACGCTTCTTGCGCGTCTCCACTTTCACCGTACCACCGTCCGCGGTCTTGATTTCACTGGTGGACTTGCGGGTCAGCGTAATACGCGACTCATCACGGGCGCCATGCGAACGCTTCAGGTAATCGAGAAGCTGGGATTTATCCTGCTCGGAGAGCGTATCATCCGGCGCGCGCTTGGCCACACCCGCTGCACGAAGCTGTTCCAGCAATCGTTCAGGTGTGAGGTTCAGCTCACCGGCAAACTGTTTTACATTCGTCAATACCATGCGTCTTCCCAAATTCCGTAAATACTTCCCGAAGAAGCCTTACTGGTTGAACCAGTGTTCGCGCGCTTTCATGATGATTGCACGTGCAGCTTCAGCTTCAATGCCGGTCATGTCCACCAGATCGTCAACAGCCAGATCGGCCAGATCATCTCGCGTGGACACGCCGTTTTCGGCCAACTTGCGAACCAGCTCGGCATCCAGACCCTCGATATCCTTCAGGTCTTCGGATACACCTTCGACTTTCTCTTCGGACGCAATGGCCTGGGTGAGGATGGCGTCACGTGCACGGCTGCGCAGCTCATTCACCAACTCCTCGTCAAAACCGTCGATCTCCAGCATTTCGGCGATCGGCACATAAGCTACTTCTTCCAGCGTGGCGAAACCTTCCTGCACCAGTACGGTGGCAGTGGCTTCGTCCACACCCAGATGAGTGACGAACAGATCACGCAGTTGCGCATCTTCCGCCTGGTGTTTTTCTTCCGCTTCGGTCACGGTCATGATGTTCAGGTACCAGCCGGTCAGCTCGGCAGCGAGCTTCACGTTCTGGCCGCTACGGCCAATGGCCAGAGCCAGCTGGTCTTCCTCGACCACCACATCCATGCTGTGGTTGTCTTCGTCGATCATGATGCGGTTCACTTCCGCCGGGGACAGTGCGTTGATCACGAACTGCGCCGGTTCCGGTGCCCACAGCACGATGTCGATGCGCTCGCCGGCCAGCTCCTGGGTCACGGCCTGAACGCGGGAGCCGCGCATGCCGATGCAGGTACCTTGCGGGTCGATGCGACCATCGTTGGCCTTGACGGCGATCTTGGCGCGCAGGCCGGCATCGCGGACGGCTTCCTTGATCTCCAGCAGGCCTTCTTCGATTTCCGGCACTTCCAGCTCGAACAGCTTGATCAGGAACTGGCTGGAGGTACGCGACAGCACCAGCTGCGGACCACGACCCATGCGGTCGATGCGCAGCAGGAAGGCCTTGACGCGGTCGCCCACGCGCAGGTTTTCCTTCGGAATCATCTGATCGCGCGGCAGTACCGCTTCCAGCTTGCCGCATTCGATGATGGCATTGCCACGCTCGATGCGCTTGATGGTGCCGGTGATCAGGTGCTCGCGGCGCTGCAGGAATTCGTTCAGCAGCTGTTCGCGCTCGGCATCACGGATGCGCTGCAGGATGACCTGCTTGGCAGTCTGCGCACCGATGCGGCCGAACTCGACGGCTTCCATCGGCTGCTCGATCACGGCGCCCACTTCGATGCGCGGATCATCATCGCGTGCATCGGTGATGGTGAGTTCACGGCTTTCGTTTTCGATCAGCTCGTTCTGCACCACCGTCCAGCGACGGAAGGTCTGGTACTGCCCGGTATGGCGGTCGATTTCGACACGCACATCCATTTCGTCATCGGTAAACTTCTTTTTGGTTGCCGAAGCAAGCGCCATTTCAAGGGCGGAAAAAACCACGTCCTTGCTGACGTTCTTCTCGCTTGCCAGGGCATCAACCAGCAGCAAAATCTCGCGACTCATGCATTCCTCCGAATTTTTGTCCTTATGCGCGGCGTCAGAGTCCGCCCACGCTCAAAACTCAGGCTCAAGCCTGGCTTTGTCGATATTGGTCAGGGCAATCGCCACGATGCGGCCGCCATCCACTTCCAGCTTCACGGCGCCATCCTCGACCCCGACAAGACGACCGGCAAACTTCTTTTGCTGCTCGACCGGCATGCGTGTCTTGATCTTGGCAAGCTGTCCGGCAAAGCGCACGAAGTCGGCCTCTTTCTTGAGAGGACGATCCAGCCCCGGGGAAGAGACCTCGAGCCGTTCGTAATTAACGTTTTCAACCATGAACAGACGGGTCAGGTGGTTGCTTACCAGCACACAGTCTTCCACCGTGACGCCACCGGCCTTGTCCATAAACACGCGATAACCGCCACCCTGGGTCATTTCAAAATCGACCAGCTCGTAGCCTAGGCCCGGCAGGGTGTTTTCCAGCAGCAAACGAACATCCATTGCTTCTTTCCACAAATAAAAAATGGGCGAAACGCCCATCCCTAAACATCGCGATTGTAACCCATTCCCGCGAAAAAGAAAACCGAAGCCTGTCAAGGCCCTACCGGCCACCGTCGCGTACCGGGCCCGCTCTTTGCGCGAGTTTTTTACATACTGTAAATTAACCGCAACCCGACGGAGTGCGGGTCTATACGAAAGGGTGCAAAGCCCGCTCGAAAATTCAGAAACAAAATAGAAGACGCTCGCCACTACATGCTTAGCTGGCGCGGCACTCTCGAACCAGCACGATGGAGAAACCCTAAGATATGGAAAAGGTTTGGCTAAAGAATTACCAGCCGGGGGTAGCACACGAAATCGACATCAATCAGTTCCAGTCGATTGTCGAAGTATTCGACCGCAGCGTGAACAAGTTTCGCGACCGCCCCGCCATGGCCAATATGGACAAGGTGCTCAGCTACGGTGAACTGGAAGCCCTGACGGTACAGTTTGCCTCTTATCTGCAAAACACCCTCAAGCTGAACAAGGGCGACCGTGTGGCCGTGATGATGCCCAATCTGCTGCAGTATCCGGTGGCGGTATTCGGCACCTTGCGGGCAGGCGGTACCGTGGTCAACGTCAACCCGCTCTACACCCCGCGCGAGCTGGAACACCAGTTGAACGACTCCGGCGCTGAGACCATCGTCATCCTGGAGAACTTCGCCAGTGTGCTGGAAGAGGTGATCGCCCGCACCAAGGTCAAGAATGTCATCATTGCCTCGATTGGCGATCTGCTGGGCTTCCCCAAGCGCCTGATCGTCAATTTCGTGATCCGCAAGATCAAGAAGATGGTGCCGGCCTGGCAACTGCCCAGCCACATCCGCTTCAATGATGCACTGGCCGCCGGCGCGGCACAGACCTTCAAGCCGGTCCAGCTCGGTCACGAAGACATCGCCTT
The DNA here is from genome assembly GCA_019232735.1 of Aquitalea sp. Lineage (GTDB taxonomy): Bacteria > Pseudomonadota > Gammaproteobacteria > Burkholderiales > Chromobacteriaceae > Aquitalea. The sequence continues at coordinate 4,481 of JAFANL010000063.1, forward strand.
CCTGCAATACACCGGCGGCACCACCGGCGTCTCCAAAGGGGCGATGCTGGTCCACCGCAACATCATTGCCAATATGCTGCAGGCGGGCGCCTGGGTAAAACCGGTGGCACGCGAAGGGCAGGAGGTGATCATCACCGCCCTGCCGCTGTACCATATCTTCTCACTGACCGCCAACCTGATGATCTTCACCGAGCTGGGGGCGCTGAACGTGCTGATTACCAATCCGCGCGACATCCCCGGCTTCGTCAAGGAAATCAAGAAATACCGCGTTACCGCCATGACCGGGGTGAATACCCTGTTCAATGCCCTGCTGCACAACCCGGACTTCCTGACCGTGGACTTCTCCAGCTGGCGGCTGGTGCTGGGCGGCGGCATGGCCGTGCAAAAAGCGGTGGCCGACAAGTGGAAACAGGTGACCGGCGTCACCCTGGCCGAGGCCTATGGCCTGACCGAAACCAGTCCGGCCGCCTGCATCAACCCGCTGGATATCAAGGAATACAACGGCACCATCGGTTTGCCGATTTCCTCCACCGATATCGAGATCCGCGGCGCGGATGGCACGGTATTGCCACAAGGCGAACAGGGCGAGCTGTGCATCCAGGGCCCGCAGGTCATGAAAGGCTACTGGAACCGTCCGGATGAAACCGCCAAGGTCATTGATGCCAGGGGCTTTCTGGCCACGGGCGACATGGCCATGGTGACAGCGGACGGCTTTGTCAAACTGGTGGACCGCAAGAAGGACATGATTCTGGTGTCTGGCTTCAACGTCTACCCCAACGAGGTGGAAGACGTGATTGCCAGCCACCCCGGCGTGCTGGAGGTGGCCTGCATCGGCGTGCCGGACGAAAAATCCGGCGAGGTGGTGAAGGTGTTCGTGGTGAAAAAGGACCCGGCCCTGTCGGAAAAGGATGTCATCCACCACTGCCGCGCCAACCTGACCGGCTACAAGGTGCCAAAGACGGTGGAGTTCCGCAGCGAACTGCCCAAGACCAATGTCGGCAAGATCCTGCGCCGCGCCCTGCGCGATCAGGAAGTCAGCAAACAGGTCTGAAACCGGCCCGCTTCGGCGGGCTTTTTTCTTGCCTGCTGTCGCTCTCCGTCGACTGCAGGCACAATACGACTATAAAAAAGACAGCAGACTGTCTTGCCACATCATTCTACGTATCGGAAATACCAACCATGCTGATGCTGCCGTTTTTCAAGCTGATGGCCGACAAGCAGGCCAGCGACATCTTTTTTACTGCCGATGCACCGCCGCAGATCAAGATCGATGGCGTCAGCCTGCCGATCAACGACAAGCCGCTATCGGCCGACATCGTCAAGCAGCTGGCCTACAGCCTGATGAGCGAAACGGAAATTGCCACCTTCGAGCGCGAGCTGGAAATGAACTTTGGCCGCCTGATCGACAGCCTGGGCAATTACCGCGTCAACATTTTCAAGCAGCGTGGCAGCGTGGCCATGGTGGTGCGCTTCATCCGCCCCAGGATTCCGTCGCTGGCCGAGCTGAACCTGCCGGATACCCTGCTGCCGCTGGTACAGCAAAAGCGCGGGCTGATCATCGTGGTCGGCGCCACCGGCAGCGGCAAAAGCTCTACCGTGGCCTCGTTGCTGGAATACCGCAACCAGAACCAGTCCGGCCATATCCTGACGGTGGAGGACCCGATCGAATTCGTCTATCGCCACCAGAAATCCATCGTCAACCAGCGTGAAATCGGCGTGGATACCTTTTCTTATGAAAATGCCCTGAAAAACGCCATGCGTGAAGCGCCGGACGTGTTGATGATCGGCGAAGTGCGCGATGCCGAAACCATGACGCATGCCATCAACTATGCGCAATCCGGCCACTTGTGCCTGTCCACCCTGCACGCCAATAACAGTTACCACATGCTCAACCGTGTGATCAGCATGTTCCCCACGGAAAGCCGCACGGCCCTGCTGATGGACCTGTCGGTATCATTGCGCGCGGTGATCTCGCAACGGCTGGTGCCCACCAAGGACGGCAAGCAGATTCCGGCGCTGGAAATCCTGATCAACACGCCACATATTGCCGATCTGATCCGCAACGGCGATGTGGACCAGATCAAGGAAGCCATCGAAAACAGCATGAGCGAAGGCGCACAAACCTTTGAGCAATCCTTGTTCCGCCTGTATCAGCAAGACCGCATCCTGCTGGACGATGCCTTGAAAAATGCCGACTCGCCCACCAATCTGTACTGGCTGATCAATCACGCCCAGAACAAACAGAACGAGTCCAGCGTGGCCAGCAGCCAGCAACAGGCTGCGCAAGACACCGACAAGGCCGCCACCAGCTTTGACGGATTTACCCTGAACTTATAAATCAAGCAAGCACCCACATCGATGATTACCCTTTACGGCATCCCCAATTGCAATACGGTCAAGAAAGCCCGCCAGTGGCTGGCCGAACACCAGATCGACTTCGCCTTCCACGACTTCAAGAAACAGGGCGTCAGCGCCGAGCAGCTGCACGCCTGGATAGACGCCATTGGTCTGGACAAGCTGATCAACCGCCAGGGCACCACCTGGCGCGGCCTGTCCGATGAGCTCAAAGCGCAGGCGGCCACACCGGCGGGTGCCATTGCCGTATTGCAGGCACAGCCCTCCATCATCAAGCGCCCGGTACTGGAGCGTGCCGGCAAGGTGAGCGTCGGCTTTAACGAAGCCGCATGGAGCGAGGAGTTCGGCGCATGAGCAAGACTCTGGACCTGACTTGTGAACTGATCCGTCGCGACTCCGTCACCCCGCATGATGCCGGCTGCCAGCTGCTGCTGGCCGAGCGCCTGCAGGCACTGGGCTTTGTCATCGAGCCGATGCGCTTTGGCGAAGTGGACAATCTGTGGGCGCGCCGTGGCAACAGCGGCCCGCTGCTGTGCTTTGCCGGCCATACCGACGTGGTACCCAGCGGCCCGGTTGAGCAATGGGACAGCCCGCCCTTTGAACCGCGCCAGCGCAACGGCCTGCTGTATGGCCGCGGCGCTGCCGACATGAAGGCCTCGCTGGCTGCCTTCATCACCGCCATCGAAGGCTTTGTCACCGCCCACCCGGACCACCCCGGCAGCATCGCGCTGCTGATTACCTCGGACGAGGAAGGCGTGGCCACCGACGGTTCCGTCAAGGTGGTGGATACCCTGGAAGCACGCGGCGAGCTGATCGACTACTGCATCGTGGGCGAACCCACCTCCGACCAGCTGCTGGGCGACACCATCAAGAACGGCCGGCGTGGTTCCCTGTCCGGCCGACTGGTGATCCACGGCATCCAGGGCCATATCGCCTACCCGCATCTGGCCAAGAACCCGGTCCACCTGATGGCACCGGCGCTGGCGGAACTGGCCAGCACCGAATGGGACCAGGGCAATGATTTCTTTCCGCCCACCAGCTGGCAGGTGTCCAACATTCACGCAGGGACCGGGGCGGTCAACATCATTCCGGGATTGTGTGAAATCCGCTTCAACTTCCGTTTCAGCCCGGAAAGCTCGGTGGAATCCCTGAAAGACCGCGTGCATGCCATTCTGGACCGCCACGGGCTGGGTTATGAATTGCACTGGTCGCTCTCCGGCCACCCCTTCATTACCGCCCCCGGCGCACTGACCGATGCGCTGAGCAGCGCCATCCGGCAAGTGACCGGCAACAATGCCGAACTGTCCACCACCGGTGGTACGTCGGACGGCCGTTTCATCAAGCGCATTGCGCGCGAACTGGTAGAATTCGGCCCGGTCAACGCCACCATTCACAAGCTGAACGAGTGTGTGGAAGTGGCGCATCTGGAACCGCTGACCGAGATTTACCAGCGCACGCTGGAAAAGCTGCTGCTGGCCTGATCCATCGCCAGTACCCGTTAAGAGCCTGTTCAAAGTCTCGCGCGCTAGAGCGAGACAAGGCGAAAACGGTTGAAAACAACTGGGGAAGCAGAGTTTACATAGCGTAAATGCGCATTCCGAAGGCGTTTTTAACGCAGTATCGCCCCATGCTTAATGAGCACAGCAGACCATGAACAGGTTCTAAGGGGAAGGGCTGGCCGGGTAGCACACCGGGCAGCCCGGATTACCGCATTTCAATGCGTATTTTTTCAGCAAGGCATGCAACTGGCTGCTCGGATTCAGACACTGATATTGCCCGGTCTGCACCTGCTGCACCGGCAGCGCAGCGGCGGGTGGCTCCGGTGGTGTTTGCAGCACCGCGGCCGTGGCGGTTCCTGCTGCCGCCAGCAGGCATGACATGATGAAGTAGTGTGTGAGTGGCATGATGTGCTCACCTTTTTTTGCGGCTTGAGACTGCTGCCAGTGTAGCATTGCCAGCGCAGCCACTCCCTAGCCTATGCCAGACCCGGAATGATGAATACGCCAGCCGCCGATCCCACCCCCTCTCTTGCCAGTCGTCACGAGCAGCAATGCCGTGGCTGGGGTCTGTTGGCATGGCTGGCCGCCATGGCCTGTCTGTTGAGCAGCCTGCTGCTGGCGGCCTGGCCGGCCCGTCTGCTGTGGCTCAGCCATGCCGCGGCACTCAGCCTGCTATCCGGCATTTTGTATGCCGCCGCTGCACAGGCACGCTGGCAGCGCCGCCGCCAGGGCGCCGCCGCGCTGCCGTTGAGCCGTTTTTCCCTGCCCGCCTGGCTGAGCAACCGACATCAGCACAAGGCCAGTAGGCCGCCGCGCAGCCGTCTGCAGCGCTGGCTGCCTTGGCCACGACTGCGTCGGCAAATCGGCCGCCGTACCAGCTGGTCGGTGCTGTGTCAGGCCGGCGGCAGCCTGCTGGCCTTGCTGCTGGCCCTGGCAAGCGTGCAGGGAGACAATGCCAGCCCCAGCCCGGATGCCTTACTGCCTGCCGCACTGGCCGGCTTGCTGGGCAGTTTTGTCTGCCTGTGGCTGGAACGATGGCTGGCCCAGGAAAGTGCAAACAACTGGCAGGATGCCCGCTTGCTGCAAGCCCTGCTGCGCGCCAGCATGCTGGCGCTGTTACTGCCCACCCTGTGTGGTCTGGGTCTATTGCTGCAACTGAACTGGCTGCTGCGTCCCCTGCAGCTGGGTGCCTGGTGGATCTTGTTGCTCAGTGGCGAGCTGCTGCTACGCAGCATGCTGGCTGCGTTCCGGCCGCACCAGCGGCATCTGCCCAGCCCGGCCCCCTACGCCAGTCTTCTGGCTGCGCTGCTGGGCCCGCACGATGACAAGGCCGGCTGGCGGCAACAATGGCAGCACGGGCTGGGCCTGGAGCTGCGCCAGAGCTGGGCCTTGCAGTTTCTGCTCCGCGCCATGCGACCGCTGGCAGCCCTGTTGCTGTTGAGTGGCTACTTACTCAGCTGCGTCAGCATCATTCCTACCGAGCAGCGTGGCATCTACCAGCGTTTTGGTGCCGCCGTGGCCGTGTGGCAACCCGGCCTGCATCTGGGCCTGCCCTGGCCGCTAGGGCAGGTTTTCCGCATCGAAAACGGTCAGGTACACCAGCTGGCCAGCGGTGTGCAGCAGCAGGCGGACGGCAGTTGGCACACGGTAGCCGACAACGCAGCCGGCAATAACAACCGCCTGTGGGATGGCCGCCACGAAGCCGAAACCGTACAGCTGATTGCCAGCGGGCAAGGCAGCCGGCAGACCAGCCAGTTGGTGGGGCTGGATGTACAACTGGTTTATCGCCAGGGCCTGCGCGATAGCGATGCCCTGGCCATCTATCGTCTGGCAGATGCGCCCGCCCTGCTGCACAGCCTGGCCGGGCAGGCCATGCTGCACTACTTTGCCGGCCAGCAGCTGGACACCCTGCTGGGCGAGGGCTTGTCGGCCACCGCCAGCCAGTTGAAACAACAGATACAGCAGCGGCTGGATCAGGCCGGTGGCGGCCTGGAACTGCTGGCCGTGGTGATCCAGACCATCCACCCGCCAGCCGCGGCAGCCAATGCCTACCATGGCGTACAGGCGGCAGAAATCCTGGCCCAGGCCAATGTGGCACGGGAACGTGGTCTGGCCGTCCGCAGCCGCAGCAGCGCCAGACAGGCGGCCATCCAGGCGCGCGCCGAAGCCAGCGCCAGCGCCGCCGAGCACATCGCCAGCAGCAAGGCCGAGGCCACCAGCTTCCAGGCCGACCGCCAGGCCTACCTGAGTGGCAAGGATGCCTTCCTGCTGGAACGCTATCTGCACAATATCGCCAATGGTCTGGGCAAGAACCAGGCCATCATCATCGACCATCGCATCCCTGCTGCCGACCTGCCCACCATCGACCTGCGTGGGGCAGGCAGCAGCACGGATCCCGCTCCCGCCATTGCGGGACGTCGTCCCTGAGGAGCACGTCTTGGGCCCGTCCGATCACCATCACCCCGCCGCTGGCAGTGCCACACCCACCCGCGGCCTGCGCTGGCGCCAACTGGCCGCCGCGCTCGTCGTACTGGCGGCCGGCCTGGCCGCCTGCATGCTGCAGGTTCACTCCGGCGAGGCGGTCGTCATCACCCGCTTTGGCGCACCGGTGCGCGTCCTGCTGCAACCGGGCCTGGCCTGGCGGCTGCCGCCACCGTTCGAGAGCGCCATTGCCGTCGACCTGCGGCTGCGCACCACCTCCAGCGGGCTGCAGGATGTCGGCACCCGTGATGGCCTGCGCGTCATCATGCAAAGCTATGTTGCCTGGCAAGTGCCAGCCGATGCCGTCCACATCACCCGTTTTCTGCGTGCGGTGCAAAACCAGCCGGAAGAAGCCGCCAGGCAGATTGCCACTTTTACCGGTTCGGCCATGGAAACCGGCAGCAGCAGCTTTGCCCTTAACAACCTGGTCAATACCGATGCCAGTCAGCTGCGCATCAGCCAGCTGGAACAAAAACTGCAACAACAACTGGCCCCCCAATTACTGGACAGCTACGGCATCCGGGTGGTGGACGTGGGGCTGGAACGGCTGACCCTGCCGGCCGTCACCCTGGACGCCACCGTGGCGCGCATGCGGGCCGAACGCGATACCATCGCAGCCGAACGAACTGCCGCCGGCAATGAACAGGCCGCCGCCATCCAGGCGGATGCCGCCCGCGACGCCCGCATCCAGCGCGCCGACGCCAGTGCCGCCGCTGCCGAAATCGAAGCCGGCTCACGCGTGGAAGCCGCCCGCATCTATGCCGGCGCTTACCAGAGCGCACCCGAGCTGTACAAGACCCTGCGCTCGCTGGACACGCTGAACGGCGTGGTCAATAACGGCAGCAGGCTGATCCTGCGCACCGATGCCGCACCGTTCCGCGCACTGGTGGATGGCCCGACCGGCCTGCCTGCCGGCCACACGGCAAAAGGCAAATGATGGCGCAGCCACCCAAGACCAGTGCGCCGCTGGAGCAATCGCTGGCACTGGCTTATCGCCTGCTACTGGCCCTGACCGCACTGGCCGGTCTGGCCTGGTTGTTCGGTCATGTGCGGCCGATTCCCGCCGACAGCCAGGCGGTGGTGCTGCGCTTTGGCGCGGTCGAACGTGTGCAACGGGCCGGCCTGTTGCTGGCCTGGCCCAGCCCGGTGGAAGAGGTCCTGCTGCTGCCGGCCAGCGAAGGCCTGCAACAACGACATATCGAAGGGCTGGCGCGCAATGCGCACGCCCAGGCCCTGGATGGTGCCGGCACCTCACTGCAACTGATGGGCGATGAGCTGGCCGGCTCCGGCTATCTGCTGACGGGGGATCTGGGCGTGGTACAGCTGAATGCCACCGTGTATTACCGCATCAGCGATGCGCGGGCCTATGCCGTGCAGGGCACACAGGCGCTGCCGGCACTGGACCGCGTGGTCAGCAATGCCGCCTTGCAACTAAGTGCCGGACGCGATCTGGACACCATTCTGGTCAGCCGTACCAGCAATGCCAGCGGCCAGAGCGCCATCCAGCGCGAAAAACTGCGTGCCGAGCTGGTACAAGCCACCAACCAGCGCCTGCTGGCCTTGCAAGCGGCGGGCTGCGGGCTGGGCCTCAGCATTGTGCGCATCGACCTGCTATCCAGCCTGCCACACGCCGCCCAGGCCGCCTTTGATGCGGTACTGACCGCCGACCAGACCGTGGAGCGCCAGCTGGCACAGGCCCGTACCACCGCCGCGCGCAGTCGCCAGCAGGCCAGTGCCAGCGTAGCCAGCGTGCTTAATAATGCGCATGCCCATGCGGATGAAAGACTGGCACAGGCACGCAGTGAAACCAGCGAAATCCGCGCCTTGGCGCCACGCATGCAACAGGCCGACGGCCCGGAATTGCTACGTCAGCTCTACCGCAGCCGGGTACAGGCGGTACTGGCCAGGGCGGGCCAGGTCACCACGGTGGATCCGGCCAGCAGTGGCCACCTGATCATGCCGGGAGCCAAGCCATGAGCACCTGCTGCTCCACCCATGCTGGCGGGCTGCTCAGCCCGGCCGAACAACGCCGCCTGGGCCGGCAACTGACCCTCACCCTGCTGGCCATCGGCCTGTTGCTGCTGGCTGGCATCTGGCATTTCTGGATTGCGCAAGGCGAAGCCGTGGCGCAATGGCTGACCGCCGCCGCCGCCATGCTGATGGCCATCCCGGTGCTGCGCGCGGCCTGGCACAGCCTGCAGCATCCCGATCTGCACGGCATGACCGACCTGCTGGTGGCACTGGCCGTCCTCGGTGCCTGGGCCAGTGGCGATCCGCTCAGCGCCGCCCTGCTGCCCATCCTGATGGTCTTGGGCCATGTGCTGGAAGAGCGCAGCCTGCTGGGTTCGCAAGAAGCCATCCAGGCGCTGGCGGTACTCAGCCAGAGCCGCTGCCGCCGGCTGCTGCCCGATGGCAGCCTGGAGGAGATCGACAACAGCCAGTTGCACAGCGGCGACTGTGTCGAAGTGCGCCCTGGCGACCGCATTCCCGCCGACGGCATGGTACGGCAAGGGCATTCCAGCCTGGACGCCTCGCCACTGACCGGTGAATCCCTGCCGCAGGATGTCGTTGCCGGCAGCCAGGTGTACGCCGGTGCCGTCAATCTGCAAGGCCTGCTGCTGATCGAGGTCAGCCAGGTGGGCGAGCAATCCGCCCTGGGGCGCATCAGCGCCCTGATGCGTGCCGCCGAGCAGGCCAAACCGGCCATCACCCGGCTGGTGGAAAGCCATGCGCCCGGCTATCTGGCCCTGGTGCTGGCGGTGGCGGCGCTCAGCTGGTTCATCACCCGTGACAGCCAGGCCATGCTGGCCGTGCTGGTGGCCGCCTGCCCCTGTGCGCTGGTACTGGCCGCACCGGCCACCGCCGTGGCCGGAGTGGCGGTGGCAGCACGGCATGGCATCCTGATTCGTGGAGCGGCGTTTCTGGAAGAACTGGCCGATGTGTCCTCCCTGATCATCGACAAGACCGGCACCTTGACCAGCGGCCGGCTCAGCCTGCAACAGGTGGATATCGTCAACCCGACACTGGGGCCGGATGCAATGCTGCTGGCGGCCAGCCTGGGCAGTTGCAGCAGCCATCCGGTCAGCCGGGTACTGGCAGAGCAGGCCGGGACACAAGCCCTGCTGCCGCTGAGCCATGCTCGCGAATTGCCGGGCATGGGCGTGCAGGCCGATAGTGCATGGGGGCAGGCAGTCCTCGGGCGCCCTGCCCTGCTGCAGCAACTGGGCATAGTCCATGTGCTGCCTGCACGCAGCGCAGCGTCCATTGTCGGCCTGGCGCTGGGCGGCCAATTGCTGGCCTGGTTCCATCTGGCCGACACCCCGCGACCGGAGGCTGCCGATGCCATGGCGCAACTACGCCAGCTAGGCTTGCAGCGCCAGCTATTGCTGACCGGTGACCACGCCGCCGCTGCCGGCCCGCTGGCACAGCAACTGGGGATGGAACGGCTGGTGGCCCATGTGCTGCCGGCGGGCAAGCTGCAGGAAGTACAGTCGGAAATCGCTGCCGGCTACCGCCCACTGGTCGTAGGCGATGGCATCAATGATTCGCTGGCGCTCAAGGCCGGTGCCGTGGGCATCGCCATGGGCGCGCAGGGAGCGGATATCGCCGTGGCCGCCGCCGACGTGGTCTTGATTGGCAACGATCTGCGCCGCCTCGCCACTGCCATCCGCCTGAGCCGGCGTTGCCAGCACATTCTGCGCCTGAACGTGTTCATCGGCCTGGGCTGGGCCGTGCTGCTGACCGTGCTGGCGGCCATGGGAGCCCTGGGTTCGGCCGGTGTGTTGCTGGCAGCCTTGCTGCATAATCTCAGCACCTTGCTGGTAATGGTCAATGCCGGGCGGTTGCTGCGCTTTCACGAAACCTTGCCGCAACCGCAGCCAGACCAGACACCCGCCTGAACGCCAGCGGTGCTGGCGCAAGGCTGCACGCTTGCGTCCCGGCCATGAATGCCGGATGTTTCCGTTTCACTTAGCATGGGTCCATCATGGAACTCGAAATCGCCAAAATCTTTGTCGCCCTGCTGGTGCTGGTCAATCCGCTGGGGGCCATTCCCATCTTCATCAGCCTGACGCCCACCTCCAGTCAGCTGGAGCGCAAGCGCATTGCCAAAACCACCACGCTGGCGGTGGCGGTGGTGCTCTGCCTGTTTGCCGTGGTGGGTGAAACCCTGCTGCGCTTTCTGGGCATCAGCATCGGCTCCTTCCAGGTCGGCGGCGGCTTGCTGGTGATGCTGATTGCCATTGCCCTGATGAATGCCCAGCCGGCTCCCACCAAGACCACCAAGGAAGAACAGTCCGAAGCCGAGGCCAAGACCAATATCGCCGTGGTGCCGATGGCCATTCCCTTGCTGACCGGCCCCGGCACCATTTCCACCGTCATCATCTATGCCTCCACCGCCCATTCCTGGGTGCAGGTGGTGTATCTGCTGATCAGCAGCCTGCTGGTGGCCATTACCTGCTATGGCGCGCTGGTGCTGGCCTCGCCCATCAGCCGGCTGCTGGGGCAGACCGGTATCAATATCGTCAACCGGGTGATGGGCATGTTACTGGCGGCGGTATCGGTGGAAATCATCGTCGATGGCTTGTACCGGCTGTTTCCGCAATTGTCGCGCTAGCCCCTCCGGCACGGTGGATCAGGCTGGCAGGCCAGCTTGATCTGGCGCAAACATCTGTATCGAATCTGTACTCAAGCAGCGACCAGCACCATTCTGGTAAAAATCTCAAGCCATTGATAATGAATGAATAAAATCAATCTGTTTATATAAACAGACAGCCATCTGTGCATTGTCTGTCATGGTGACAGCGCCTACAAAGAGCGGGTTAACCTCTCGGGTACCTGCACCATGACACAGTCCATTCCCATCAAGATCTACCCCCGCCTGACCACTGGCCGTTTCAACAATATCCGCGTGGCGCTGGTGCTGCTGACCCAGCTGGTCTACCTCGGCCTGCCCTGGCTGCGCTGGAACGAGCGGCAAGCCGTGTTGTTCGATCTGGATCGTCACCAGTTCTTCATCTTTGGCGCCAGCTTCTGGCCGGAGGATTTCGTCTATCTGGCCGCCCTGCTGGTGGTGTGCGCGCTGGGCCTGTTCTGGTGGACCACGCTGGCGGGCCGGCTGTGGTGTGGCTATTCCTGTCCGCAAACGGTGTATACCCAGATCATGCTGTGGATAGAGCGGCTGGTACTGGGTGATCACAAGGCCAGACGCAAGCTGGACGCCGCCCCGCCCTCGACCGGCAAACTACTGCGCAAGAGCGCCGCGCACGGCCTGATGCTGCTGTTTGCACTGTGGACCGGTTTCACCCTGGTGGCTTACTTCACCCCGGCGCATGATCTGGCCGCCAGCGTGTGGCATGGCCAGACAGGGCCGTGGGAAGGGTTCTGGATCTTGTTCTATGCCGCCTTCACCTATCTGCTGGCGGGCCAGCTGCGCGAAAAGGTATGCACCCATATGTGCCCTTACGCCCGCTTCCAGGGCGCCATGTTCGACCGTGACACCCTGATCATTTCCTACGATGCGCAACGTGGCGAACCGCGCGGCAAGCAGGCTGACAAAAGCAGCGGCGGCTGCATCGATTGCGGCATCTGCGTGCAGGTCTGCCCCACCGGCATCGATATCCGCAATGGTCTGCAATATGAGTGCATAGGCTGCGCGGCCTGCATCGATGCCTGTGACCAGGTGATGGACCAGCTCCACGCCCCGCGTGGCCTGATCCGCTACACCAGCGAGGCGGCCCTGCAAGGACAGGCGCACAACAAACCGGCGTGGCAGCGCCCGCGGGTACTGTTTTACAGCAGCCTGCTGCTGGGCATCATGGCGCTCTCCACCATCAGCTTCATCAACCGGATACCGTTCAAGGCCGATATCCTGCGCGACCGCGCCACGCTGGTGCGGGAAACCGATGATGGCTGGCTGGAAAACAGCTACAGTGTGCGCCTGATCAACAGCAGCGAACGGCCACAGCGTTTCACCATCGCCGTGGAAGGCTTGCCCGGCATCCGCCTAGCCCATGCCGGCGAGCAGATTCCGCTGGAAGCCACCGCCACCGAAACCATAGGCTTGCGAGTGCAGGTGGAGCCGCAGTACGCTGCCAAGGGCGCGCACGATATCCATTTCATCATCCGCTCGCTCGACCAGCCCGGCCACGTGCTGCGGGAAAAGAGCAGCTTTATCGGCGATTGAGGCCCATCTCTTGCGAGTCCTGTATTCATGAGCAAAACCCAGCAGCTGGCGCAACTGTTCCGCCATGCCATCGAGCAAGGCCAGTTGCGCGCTGGCGACCGCATGCCCTCCTTGCGCCAGCTGTGCCAGGATCATGGCGTCAGCCTCACCACCGCGCAGCGCGCCTATGCCGAGCTGGAACGGCAAGGCCTGCTGCAAGCCCTGCCCCGCTCCGGCTTTCGCATCTGCCCACGGCCAGTGCCGGCACGCACTCCGGAAGCCGAGCCGGGCCAGGTGTTACGCATGGAGCACCTGACCACCGCCCTGCCCATGCCCTGGGGCTGCCCCTTCATCAACCCGGCGCTGATCAACACCACCCAGATGAACCGCGCCCTCAGCCGGGCCTTGCAGGACTACCGCAGCGCCCTGTCCAGCACGCCGGTGGAGGGCTTTGACGGTCTGCGACGCGAGCTGGGCTTGCATTATCTGAGCCAGGGCATTGCACTGGCCGGCGATGAATTGCTGATTACCTGTGGCGGCATGGAAGCACTCACCCTGGCCATGCGCGCGGCAGTCAGCGCCTCCGGCAGCCACAGCATGGTGGTGGTGACCCCGGCCTTTCCGGCGGCGCTGGATCAGCTGCGGCATCTGGGCATCACCATGCTGCCCGCCCCCTTGTCCGAGCAAGGCAGTCTGGACCTGACAGCACTGGAAACCACCTTGCAACAGCAACGCCCAGCCGGCATCGTGCTGATGGCCAATTTCCAGCATCCCACCGGCCTGCTGATGCCGGAAGCCCAAAAGCGGGCGCTGGTGGCCCTGGCCGAGCGCCACCGGATCTGCATCATCGAGGACGATACCTACCGCGAGCTGTATTTTGGCAAGCAGGCGGCCACGCCCTTGAAAGCGTATGACCGCAGCGGCACGGTGCTGCATTGCGCGTCCTTCAGCAAATCACTGGCCCCCGGCTACCGGGTGGGCTGGATTGCCGCCGGGCGGCTGAGCGATACCGTGCGCGGCCTGAAACTGTGCAGCTCGCTGGGCACGCCGCTCCCCAGCCAGATGGCACTGGCGCGCTTGTTGGCCACCGGTCAGCATGGCGACATGCTGGAGCGCCTGCGTGCCAGCCTGCGCAACCGGCGCGATGTCATGCAACAGCAGATCAGGGAGAGTTTTCCGGTCGGCAGCAGGCTGCTGCAGCCGGAGGGGGGATACTTCCAGTGGGTCATCCTGCCGGAGGAGCTGGACAGTGCCGCACTGCTGCCGCTGGCCATCGAACAGGGCATTCATTACGCGCCCTCGGCGCTGTTCTATCCGCAGCAGGCCCCGGCCAATGCACTGCGGCTGAACTTCAGCTTTTTCGATCCGCTGCATCAGCGCGACGGCATCGCCCTGCTAGGGGCGCTGCTAGGCCAGGCGCTGCCCTGAGCGGCGTCAGCCGGTAACGGACTTGCGCTCGTAAACCGCCTGCGCCAGGGTGCTCAGGTCGACATACTCCAGCTCTCCGCCCACCGGCATGCCGCGCGCAATGCGCGACACCTTGGGGCCGCGCTCTTTCAGCAGCTCGGCAATCATGTGCGCCGTCACCTCGCCCTCAGCGGTGAAGTTGGTGGCAATCACCACCTCCTCCACCACATCATCCAGCGCCCGCACCATCAGCTTGTCCAGATTGACATCCTTGGGGCCGATATTGTCCAGCGGCGAAATACGGCCCATCAGGACGAAGTACAGGCCCTGGTAGCACTTGGCCTGTTCCAGCGTCAGGAGATCGGCCGGCATTTCCACCACGCACAGCTGGTCGGGGCGGCGCTCCGGATCGGCACAGATGGGACACAACGGCGTCTCGCTGAAGGTATTGCAGCGCTCGCAGTGAGTCAGGTGGGTCAGCGCCCTATCCAGCGCCCGCGCCAGCTTGTCAGCACCGGCCTTGTCGCGTTGCAACAGGTGGAAAGCCATACGCTGCGCGGTTTTGGGACCGACACCGGGCAGTACTTTCAGGGCAGAGATCAGCTGGTCTAGCGCGGGTGGGTTTTTCATCGGACAGGCAGACGGGAAGGATGGGAACACGATGGGAACTGCAATGGCCTGAGCACCGCTCAGGCCAGGCGGCATGGCCTTGGCCGGAAGGCAAGGCCACACACCAGCCAGACAATCAGAACGGCAGCTTCATGCCCGCCGGCAGGTTCAGGCCGTTGGTGAAACCGGACATTCTT
>JAFANL010000201.1 GCA_019232735.1 Aquitalea sp.
ATCACCCACCTTGACCGATACTTCGATCACGTCCACACCATTGTGGCCGCCGATATCCGGCACCACGATGTCGATGCGGCCGCTGGCTGCCGGGGCTGCTGCAGGAGCAGCGGCCGGTACAGCAGCAACCGCTACAGCCGGAGCGGCAGCAACAGGCGCGGCCACGGCAGCAGCCGGTGCCGGGGCAGCTGCGCTGGCACCCACTTCAATGATGGCGATGACATCGCCTTCGGAAATCTTGCCGCCAAGCACGGCCTTGACTTCCTTGATCACACCGGCAACTTCGGCCGGTACTTCCATGGTGGCCTTGTCGGTTTCCAGGGTGATCAGCGAGTCATCCACCGCCACGGTCTGACCGGGGGTGATGAACACTTCGATAATGTCTACATTGCTGTGCCCACCGATGTCGGGCACTTTCAGTTCGATCAGATTGCTCATGAGCTTTCCATCCGTAGGGTGGCGGCACCGGCGCGGTGCCCCCACCGATATTCGGCTACGTTGCGGAGTCTGCCCCGACGGGGCGGACTCCCTACCTCAAGCTTGGCCGTGTCCGGCCCGGCCTCATGCCTTCCAGGAAGGCAGCTTGTCAGCCTTGATGCCGTACTTGGCGATCGCTTCGGCCACCTTGGCAGCGTCGATCTTGCCTTCGCGGGCCAGGGCGGACAGGGCAGCCACGGCAACGTAGTGACGATCCACTTCGAAGAACTCGCGCAGCTTGGCGCGGCTGTCGGAGCGGCCGAAACCGTCGGTGCCCAGTACCACGTAGCGACCCGGTACGTATTCGCGGATCTGGTCGGCGTAGTTGCGGATGTAGTCGGTCGCAGCAATTACCGGACCGCTGCGGCCTTCCAGCTGCTGCTCGACGAAGGACTTGCGGGTAGCTTCGGTCGGGTGCAGCAGGTTGAAGCGGGAGGCTTCCATGCCGTCACGACGCAGTTCGTTGAAGGAGGTCACGCTCCAGATGTCGGACGCGATGCCGAAATCGTTGCGCAGCAGGTCGGCCGCGGCCATCACTTCACGCAGGATGGTGCCGGAGCCCATCAGCTGTACCTTCACCTGGGCGTCGCCGCCATCCTTCAGCAGGTACATGCCCTTGATGATGCCCTGCTCGGCGCCTTGCGGCATGGCCGGGTGGGAGTAGTTCTCGTTCATCAGGGTGATGTAATAGAACACGTCTTCCTGCTCGCCATACATGCGGCGCAGACCATCTTGCAGGATGACTGCCAGCTCGTAAGCGAAGGTCGGGTCATAGGACACGCAGTTCGGGATCAGGCCAGCCTGGATGTGGCTGTGGCCGTCTTCGTGCTGCAGGCCTTCACCGTTCAGGGTGGTACGACCGGCAGTGCCGCCCAGCATGAAGCCACGGGCGCGCATGTCGCCAGCTGCCCAGGCCAGGTCGCCGATACGCTGGAAACCGAACATCGAGTAGTAGATGTAGAACGGAATCATCGGGATGCCGTGGTTGGCGTAGCTGGTGGCTGCGGCAATCCACGAGGACATCGCGCCCGGCTCGTTGATGCCTTCTTGCAGCATCTGGCCGTCCTTGGATTCCTTGTAGAACATCAGCTGATCGGCGTCCTGCGGTACGTAGTTCTGACCCTGGGTGGACCAGATGCCGTACTGGCGGAACATGCCTTCCATGCCGAAGGTGCGGGATTCGTCCGGCACGATCGGTACGATCTGCTTGGTGATGTTCTTGTCTTTCAGCAGGGTACCCAGCATGCGCACAAAGGCCATGGTGGTGGAGAACTCACGTTCGCCCGAATCGCCCAGCTGGCTGTCGAAAATGTGCAGACCCGGAATGGCCAGCGGAGCCTTCACCGGCTTGCGGGCCGGCAGATAACCACCCAGCGCGGCGCGGCGTTCGCGCATGTACTTCATTTCCGGGCTGTCTTCAGCCGGCTTGTAGTACGGCACGCTCGGCAGGTCGGCGTCGGAAACCGGGATACCGAAGCGGTCGCGGAATTTGCGCAGGCTTTCGATATCCATCTTCTTGGCCTGGTGGGCAATGTTCTGCGCTTCACCGGACGAACCCATGCCGTAACCCTTGATGGTCTTGGCCAGGATCACGGTCGGACGGCCGTTGGCATTGTGGGTGGCTTCGTAGTAAGCCGCGTAGACCTTGTGCGGGTCGTGGCCGCCACGGTTCAGTGCCCAGATTTCGTCGTCGGACATATTGGCCACCATTTCGCGCAACTCCGGGTACTTGCCGAAGAAGTGTTCGCGAACGTAGGCGCCGTTCTTGGACTTGAAGGTCTGGTAGTCGCCGTCCACGCATTCGTCCATGCGCTTCTTCAGCAGGCCCTTGGTGTCCATGGCCAGCAGCGGATCCCAGCGGCTGCCCCAGATCACTTTCAGTACGTTCCAGCCGGAACCGCGGAAGTCGCCTTCCAGTTCCTGGATGATCTTGCCGTTACCGCGTACCGGGCCGTCCAGGCGCTGCAGGTTGCAGTTGATGACGAAGATCAGGTTGTCCAGGCCTTCGCGTGCGGCCAGGGCGATGGCACCCAGGGATTCCGGTTCGTCCATCTCGCCGTCGCCGCAGAAGCACCATACCTTGCGACCCGGCGTACGGGCGAGGCCACGGCTTTCCAGGTATTTCAGGAAGCGAGCCTGATAGATGGCCATCAGCGGGCCCAGGCCCATGGAAACGGTGGGGAACTGCCAGAAGTCGTCCATCAGCCACGGGTGCGGATAGGAGGACAGGCCGTTGCCATCCACTTCCTGACGGAAGCTGTCCAGTTGCGCTTCGGACAGGCGGCCTTCCAGGAAGGCGCGGGAATACACGCCCGGGGCGATATGGCCCTGGAAGTAGATCAGATCACCATCCTGCTCGTCGTTCGGCGCACGCCAGAAGTGGTTGAAGCCCACGTCGTACAGGGTGGCGGAAGACTGGAAGGAGGCAATGTGGCCACCCAGTTCCAGGTCTTTCTTGCCGGCGCGCAGAACCAGTGCTGCGGCGTTCCAGCGGTTGATGGAGCGGATGCGGTGCTCCATCTCGTGATTGCCGGGGGATTTCTGTTCTTTACCCACCGGGATGGTGTTCTGGTACGCGGTGGTCGCGTCGAAGGGCAGGTAAGCGCCACGGCGGCGGGTACGCTCGACCATGGTTTCCAGCAGGAAGTGCGCGCGCTCGGAACCTTCGGTATCCAGAACCGACTCCAGCGCTTCAGTCCACTCCTGGGTTTCCAGGGGATCGATATCGTCAGGGAAGGTTGCAGCCATATCTCATCCTCACATCGGGGGTGACCGGGGCAGGGATCAAGTCCCTACCCACTTTATTGTGTTACCGGATCGAAAACGAAAAAACGAACCGGACTTGGTGGAGTCAAATTATAAACGATCATTTTCGCAATAAAAATGTTCATTTATGAAAAGCTCTTCTGGTGTTGCGGAGTGTATAGTTTCAGGAGGAGACAACGGAATAGGCAATTAGGGTTATCACTGAATATTTGCTCCATTTATCAGTATATTGCGCTGCATCATGTTGTTTTTTTGCGATAGCCCAGCCAGGGCACTGGCTGTCGTTTACTTCCCCGCATCCTTCTTTTCATCTTTCAGCAATTTTTCAACTTCGCGCATGCGCGCTTCAATCGAGGAACGCAGATAGAAGTCGTCGCCCTTGGCCTGGGCAGCAAACTGGAACTGCTCCAGCGCGGCTTCGTAGCGCTTGTCGAAATAGAAAGCATTGCCCAGTGCGGCATGGTAGTGCTGGGCGTCCTTGTCGGCATACAGCTTGGCTTCGCTGCGATACAGGGAGGCATCGCGTGGATAACGGTTCTGCAACTGGCGCAGCAAGGCCAGGGCCGCCGGACGGTTGCTGCTATCTATAAGGACATCCAGCTCGGCGAATTGCAAGGGCTGGCTGTCTTTGAAAGCGGCCTGACCTCGCCGCAAGCTGGCCAGCACCGCAGCCCAGTCACCCGCTTCGCGGGCAATGGCAGCTTGCTGCCCGAACAACATGGGATCGGCTGGCAGGCGGGCTTCGGCCTTGGCCAGCGCAGCACGGGCTGCTGGCAATTGATGACTGGCCAACTGGGCGCGCGACAGCCCATACCATGAAGCGCCCTCATTCAGATACTGGCCTTTTTCCAGCATGTTCTGGTAGTAGCGCACGGCTTCATCTGGCGACATGGACAGGGTGCGCAGTTTTTCCCGCACCAGCAGATAGGCGGTACTGTCCGCCTTCATCTTCACCGGATATTCCAGCGCCCGGTTCTGTGCCTCGCTGATACGTTGCGAGGTCACCGGGTGGGTGCGCAGGAAGGCATAGGCATTGTTATCGCTATAGCGATTGGCCGACTCCAGCCGTTGGAAGAAGGCTGGCATGGCACGCACATCAAAACCGCCCTGGGCCAGATACTGCATGCCGACCCGGTCGGCTTCACGTTCGAAATCGCGCGAAAACGATAATTGGTTGGAAATCTGCAAACCCAGCCCGGCCGACAAGGTACCGATAGACGCCTGCCCGCCACCGGCGCGCGAAGCCAGTACCGCTGCCAGCACGGTGCCCAGCAACAGCAAGGGGCTGGTGGCGTCATTCACCGCCTTCATGCGCGCGATGTGACGCTGGGTGATATGGGCGGTTTCATGCCCCACCACCGATGCCAGCTCACCTTCACTCTGCGTGATGATGAACAAGCCGCTATTGATGCCCACATAACCGCCGGGCATGGCAAAGGCGTTGATCTGCTTGTCGTTGACGACAAAATAGGTCAATTGCAGACCAGGCATGCGTACCGCGGCCGACAGCCGATGTCCCAGGGCATTGATGTAGTCGCTGACCTCGGCATCATCCTGCACATCACCAGCATCGCGCATGGCGCGCATGAAATCGCGACCCAGCCTGGCCTCATCGGCCATTGACAGCGAAGCATCCGAAATTTCACCCAGATCAGGCAGGGAAGGCAGATCGGCATAGGCCAGCAGCGGCTGTGCCAGGGTCATGGCCAGCAGGCTGGCAAGTAAGGTCTTTTTCATCTTGGGTCTGAATAGACGAGGGGCGATTTGGTTGCATGCGGGCCTGCCAGACAGGTCCGCGCCAGAAACAGGCACAGCATAGCCCTGCCCTGTCTTCCGAGCCAGCACCCACTGGCAAGTTCATGCCAGGAGAATTGTTCAGATATGATAATCCGGCAGCCCGGCCAGGCTTTGCCAGGCGGCCTGAGTCGATAGATGCACCCGGCCATCAAAGCGCAGACCCAGGCCGGCACGCTGCAGGATATCTGCCACCGGTCCCTTGATCTCGGCCAGATGCAGCGTGACGCCGGCCTGCTGCAGAGCCTGATCCAGATTTTCCAGCATGCTCAATGCCGTGGTGTCCACCCGGTTGACCGCGCTCATGATCAGCACCAGTTGCTGGGTGCCCGCAACCAGTGCCACGCGCTCCAGCAGTGCCTGGCGCACTTGGCGGGCGTTGCCAAAGTACAGGCTTTCGTCCACCCGCAACAGCAGCACGCCCGGCAGGGTTTCCACCGCATGGCGCTGTCGGTTGCGAAAATGGTGGCTGCCCGGCAGCCGCCCGACTTCAGCGATATGCGGCCGACTGCTGCGCCACAGCAAGGTGGCCAGCGATACCAGCACCCCCGCCACGATGCCGCTATCCACCCCCAGTAGCAGCACCAACACAAAGGTGAGCAGCCAGGCCACGGCATCGGCCCGCTCGGCCAGCCAGGCACGCCGCAGGGTGCGCAGCTCCAGCATGCCCAACAGCGAAGCAATGATGGTGGCGGACAATACCGGCAGCGGCAGGCTGGCCAATGCCCCAGTGGCCGTGCACATCACCAGCAGCATGCCCCCAGCCGTGACCAGCGAGGCCAGCTGGGAATTGGCCCCGGCATCGGCATTCACCACGGATCGGCTGAGCCCGCCCGCGACCGGGAACCCACCCGCCAGCCCGGCCGCCATATTGCACAAGCCGAGCGCCACCAGTTCGCGGTCAGGATCGACACTTTCCTGCCGCCTCGCCGCCAGCAGCTGTGCCACCGACAGGCTTTGCACATAATTGACAAGGGCAATGAAAAAGGCCGGCAAGGCCAGATCGGCCAGCTGTGACAAGGCAATATGCGGCAAGGCCACTACCGGCAGGCCGGCCGGAACACTGCCCACCACCGGCAATAGCAGTCCACCGCGCGCCAACCCCATGCCGACGAACATGGCCAGCAGCGGTGCGCCACGCAGCAGCAACTGGCTCGGCAGCGACGGTACGCCAAGCCGCCGTAACAGCTGCGCGCCCCAACGTCGGACCGCCAACAGCCAACCCAGGGCGGCCAGCCCCACCGCCAGCGTGGTTGGCTGCCAGTGCGGCAGCTGTTGCCAAAATCCGGCCAACCATTGCGGCAGGGAACTGCCAGGAAAACGCAGACCGGCCAATGGCCCCAGTTGCGACAGGACAATCAGCAAGGCCGAAGCCGTGGTGAAGGCAGCCAGTACCGGCTCGGACAGCAGATCGGCGACAAAACCCAGCCGGGCCAGGCCCATGGCCAGCAGCATCAGGCCGGACAGCAAAGCCAGCCATACCGCCAACAACAGGTAGTCGGGCGTACCGACCTGGGCAAATCGCGCCAGTGTGGCTGCAGTGAGCAGGGAGGTCAGCGCCATCGGCCCTACCGACTGGGCCGGGCTACGGCCACTGCAGGCATAAACCAGCAGCGGTGCCACGCTGGCATACAAGCCCGCCTGCACCGGCAGCCCGGCCAGCAAGGCGTAAGCCAGGCTTTGCGGCAGCAATAGCAGCGTGACCACGATGCCGGCCGTCAGATCTCCGGCCAGCCAGTGGCTCTGGTAATGCTGCAACCATGCGGGCAGGCAGCGCTTCAGGAGCAGCATCGCCACAGGAGGGGTAGCAACAACATGCCCAGCAGCATCGCCAGGACAAAACCCAGACCGGCCGGCAAGGCCATGCCGAGCAAGATCAGGCCGGGACCGGGGCAGATGCCGGCCAGCCCCCAGCCAATGCCGAACAGCACACTGCCCAGCACCAAGCGCACCGTCAGCCTGCTTTTATCCGG
>JAFANL010000231.1 GCA_019232735.1 Aquitalea sp.
GCCCGGGGCATACAGCACCATCGACAGGAACAGATACTTCACACCAGCGGCATAGATCAGCCATACACCGTACACACTGGCAATACCGGCAATGCTCAGGTCACGACCCTTGCCTTCACCTGCCTGATAGCCCTCACCACGGTGAGCGACCATGTAGGCGTACACGGCGCACAGCAGGTAAGGAATCAGGATCATCGAGGTGGCCAGCGACAGCAGTGCCAGGTAACCGGCCGAGCTGAACAGGGTGATGATCAGGAACAGCTGGATCAGGCCATTGGTCAGCCACAGCGAGGCAGCCGGTGTACCGTTGGCATTGGTGGTACCGAATACACGCGGCATCACACCATCTTTACCTGCCAGGTAAGGGGCTTCGGCAGCCAGCAGGGTCCAGGCCAACAGCGCACCACCTACCGAGATCACCAGGCCGGCGTTCATGATGTTGGCACCCCAGGGTCCAATCGCCTTTTCAAGGACATAAGCGGTGGACGGGTTCTTCAGCGCGGCCAGTTCCGGCTGGGTCATTACACCCAGAGCCAGTACCGACACGGCAACCAAGAGGGCGATGGTCAACAGGAAGCCGACAACGGTGGCCTTGCCCACATCGCTCATTTTCTCGGCACGGCCGGAGAACATCGAAGCACCTTCGATACCGATGAAGACCCATACGGTCACCAGCATGGTGCTCTTCACCTGGTCAACAATGGAGCCCAGCTTCGGATTGCCCCAGAAGTCCAGATTGAAGGTATCGACCCGGAAGGCAAACACCACCAGTACGATGAACAACGCCAACGGCACCAGCTTGGCAATGGTCGTGATGGTGTTGATGAAAGCCGCACTGTGCACGCCGCGCAGCACCAGGAAATGCAGGCCCCACAACAGCACCGACGCGCAGATGATGGCTGTCGGCGTATTACCGTCGCCAAAGGCATGGAACCAGAAGCCCAGCGCCGAGAACATCACGACAAAATAGGAAACATTACCGATCCAGGCGGAAATCCAGTAACCCCAGGCCGAGTTGAAGCCCATGTAGTCACCGAAGCCGGCCCGGGCATAACCGTATACCCCGCCTTCTACTTCTGGCTTGCGATTGGCCAGCATCTGGAAGGCGAATGCCAGCGTCAGCATGCCTAGAAAGGTGATGGCCCAACCAATGATGATGGCGCCTGCGCCTGCGCCTGCCGCCATGTTCTGCGGTAGCGAGAAGATGCCGCCGCCAATCATGGACCCCACTACCAGTGCGGTGAGCGCTCCCAGTTTGAGTTTGGGTGCACCGCCACCTTGTACTTCCGTTTCAGTGGACATTTTCGTTCTCCGTGAATTACATTTATCCGAATACCATTTGAATATTATTAATTTCTTATTTGTTGATGTAATGATAATGACCACGTGAAGTAATTTCCAGAAACCTCAAACAAATGTTTGACCAGGATCAAATAGGAAAAATGACAAGCCAACACTGACAGTATGGGTAATGTGGGCTTTATAGAAGGGGGAGATGACTTATCCCAATTGAACTTTCCAATTCAATTTGGATAATTATTTATAAAAACAAATTACATTTTTTCTTACAAATGCGTACAGGCAAAAAAAATGGATACGGCCCACCACCGTATCCACCAACACACACATCAAGAGGAAATCTAGACGCGAATCACAATCTGGCCAGCTCAGTCATTCGGGCCAGCATTCTTTACCTTGCGGCTGATGACATAGATCACGCCGCACACCACCACCGTGGCAAACACAATGGTTGCCAAACCCAGTACGCCGACATCGTCGGATAGAAGTTGTCCCAACAGTTCCATCTTCCACTCCTCTAGCTGGCGGTAATGCCGCCTTGATTGATTAGTCGATGGTCATAATAGCCCTACTAAAATTGTGGATGTTGACGCACATCAACAATCTGATCGCAGGGCTGTTTCTCTACGGAAGGTGTAGCAAAAGAGAGGATGACAGCCCACCAAAACGGTGGCTGAACAATGAAAAAAGCCCCTGCGAGCAGGGGCTTCAAGACAAGACCGGAGCGAATGGCAATTACTTGCCAGCCCCCATATCCTTGGACAGGAAGAAGGCATCGGAGAAAAACTCGTCTTCCGGCAGCTTGCGTTCGGCAATAAAGCTGCGATGCGCAGATTCCACCATCACCGGCGCGCCACAGGCATACACCTGATAGCCGGACAGATCGGCAAAATCATCCAGCACCGCCTGATAGACAAAGCCGGTGCGGCCTTGCCATGCATCTTCCGGCAGTGCATCGGACAGTACGGGGATCACGGTGATATTGGGATGTTGTGCCTGCCAGCCGGCAGCCATTTCAGCCATGTACAGATCAGCCTTGGTTCTTGCGCCCCAGTACAGCACCATCTCGCGCTGCAGACCAAGATGGATGGCGTGTTCGATAATGCCCTTGACCGGGGCAAAGCCAGTACCACTGGCCACGAAAATGATCGGCTTGTCTGAGTCTTCACGCAGGAAGAAGGAACCCAGCGGGCCCTTGAAGCGCATGATTTCGCGCTCTTTCATCTGATTGAAGACATAATCGGAAAAGCTGCCACCCGGCTGATGGCGAATGTGCAGTTCCAGGAAGGCATCGTCATGCGGCGCATTGGCGATGGAGAAGCTACGCTTCTTGCCATCCTTCATCAGGATGTCGATGTATTGACCAGCGCGGAACTGCAGCCGTTCGGATACCGGCAGCTTGAGCTTGAGCACGGCCACGTCATGCATCTTCTCCATGCTTTCCACACGGCACGGCAGGGTCTTGATCTGGATATCACCGGCACCGGCGACTTCGCGCACCTCGATGGTGATGTCGCCTTGCGGGCGGGCACAGCAGAACAGGGTCATGCCTTGTACGCGCTCGTTCTCCGGCAAAGCCTTTTCCTGATAACCATCCTGGCATACTTCGCCTTCCACTACCTTGCCCTTGCAAGCACCACAGGCGCCATCACGACAGCCATAGGGAAGACCGACATTCTGGCGCAAAGCCGCTTCCAGAATGGTTTCATGCGCTTCAACACTAAACGTATGCCCGCTCGGGAGCACTTTGACCTGGGAAGTCATTGGGTACCTTTATTCCAAATCTCGGTAATATGCAGCCATGCGTACATTATTGATTGCAGGCATGGGCGATGTCGCTCGACGGGCCCTGCCCCAACTTGTCAGACACTGGCGCGTTTTTGCCATTGCCCATCATCCGGCCGCCGCAGCACGAGCGAGGGAGTGTGGTGCCATCCCGCTGGCAGCCAATCTGGATTGCCGGGAAAGCCTGCAAAAAATCGCCGGGCTGGCCGACGATGTGTGGATCACCACGCCTCCGCCAGCCCATGGTTTACAGGATGACCGGGTGCGCAAGTTATTGTCCGCACTGGCAAAAGCAGACAGGATACCACAGCGTATTAGCTATATCAGCACTACTGGCGTGTATGGAAACAGGGATGGCGAATGGCTGGACGAGAGTTCGTCCACGCAGCCGCAGACCGAACGGGCAGTGCGCCGTCTGGATGCCGAAACCGCCTTGCGGGCCTTTGCGCGCCGTCATGGCAGTCAGTTGAACATCCTGCGAGCCCCAGGCATTTATGCACTGGAACGCCTGCCACTGACCCGCCTGCTGCAGAACACGCCGTTGATCCGGCCAGAGGAAGACAGCTTCAGCAACCATATTCATGCGGATGATCTGGCACGGCTGTGCATGGCCAGCCTGCAGCAAAATCGTGGCGGCATCCGGGTATTCAATGCCTGCGACCAGGAACCCCTGACCATTACCGACTGGTACGGCCTGCTGGCCGAGGCGCTGTCCCTGCCACTGCCACCGCAGCTGTCCCGTGCCGAGGTCCAGGCCGCCGTCAGCCCGGCCCTGTGGTCCTATATGGCCGAGTCACGACGTTTCCGCAGCCAGCGCCTGCAGGAGCTGGGGGTCGTGCTGCGCTACCCCACGGCACGGGAATTTGTCGCACAACTGGCGGCAAACCCCGACTGGCAGGCCATGGCACTCGCTAAGGGCGGCAAGATTCGGTAACATGCGCGTCTTCCCGCAATTATCTGTTTGAATCACATGGAAAATCCGGCATTCGGGCGCGCCATCAGAAGCTTTGTGCTGCGCCAGGGACATCTCTCCGCAGGCCAGCAACGCGCCATGGACGAAGGCATGCCCAAATGGGGCATCGAATATCAGGCAGTGGCCGTTGATCTGGACCAGGCTTTTGGCCGTCAGGCCCCCAAGATCCTGGAAATCGGCTTTGGCATGGGTGGGGCGACCGCCGAGATTGCCGCGGCCCATCCGGAGCGTGACTATCTGGGCGTGGAGGTACACTCCCCTGGCGTGGGCAATCTGTGCAAGCTGATTGCCGAAAAGGAGCTGAGCAATCTGCGCCTGATCCGGCACGATGCCGTGGAAGTGCTGGATAATATGCTGGCCGATGGCAGCCTGGACGGCGTGCACATTTTCTTCCCCGACCCGTGGCACAAGAAACGCCACAACAAGCGCCGGCTGATCCAGGCCCCGCTGGTGGAAAAACTGGTGAAAAAACTCAAGCCGGGCGGCTATCTGCATGCCGCCACCGACTGGGAAGACTACGCCATCCAGATCATGGAAGTGTTCAGCGCCAACCATGATCTGGCCAATACCGCCGCCGGCTATGCGCCGCGCCCGGACTACCGTCCGCTGACCAAGTTCGAAGCCCGTGGCATCAAGCTGGGCCATGGCGTGTGGGACATCATTTTCAGCCGGAAATAAACCAACGCCGGGCATCAGCCTGCATCTGATGCCCTGCCCAGCAGGCTTTGAATATCCTCCAGCAGTTCATGCGGCTCCACCGCCGGTTCGTAACGCTTGACCACCCTGCCCCTGGCATCCAGCAGAAACTTGGTAAAGTTCCATTTGACCGGATGCGGGTGCGGGGTATCGGCCTGTGTCAGCCAGCGCCATAGCGGATCGGCTTGCGCGCCATTGACCTCGACCTTGGCACACAGCAGAAAATCCACCTGGAAGCGCTGACCGCAAAAAGCAGCAATCTGCGCGGCACTGCCCGGCTCCTGCCCGCCAAACTGGTTGCACGGAAAGGCCAGCACCGCCAGCCCTTGCGCGGACAACATGGTGTGCAATTCCTGCAGCCCGGCATATTGTCGGGTGTAGCCGCACTCGCTGGCAGTATTCACCACCAGCACCACCCTGCCTTGCAGGCTGGCCAAGGGCAGAGACTCGCCCTGCAGGGTCAGGACGGAAAAATCGTAAAGCGTGGTCATGGCATGCTCCCTTCCGTATAATCCTGGCTTATCCGAGAAACGTACTCAGGTATTGCACATGCTGTTCTCACCCAGCCGCCAGGATGCACGCGGCTTCTTCTTCGACACCTGGAAAAAACACCAGACTGGCAGCGTCTTGACCGATCTGGAGAAGATCGTGCTTTCCATTCTTATAGACCACCCTGAGTACCACTCCATCCTGAATCATCCAGAAAAATATCTGGAACAGGAATGGACGCCGGAGCTGGGCGAGACCAATCCTTTTCTGCACCTGGGCCTGCATGTGGCCATCGAAGAACAGCGCTCCATCGACCAGCCCTTTGGCATCCGCTCGCTGTATGCACAGCTGGCCCTGCGCCATGGCAATGAGCACCGTGCCCAGCACGAGATGATGGAATGTCTGGGCGAGATGATCTGGCATGCCCAGCGTTATGGCGGCGGGCCGGATGTGAACCGCTACATTTCCTGTTTGCGCGGCAAACTGGGCATGGGGGAAGAAGACGCCCCGCGTATCAACCCCAACGATATTCCGGATTAAACCACGGCCTTGAGCTGCCACCCACCCCTCCATGGCGAGGGGTTTTTCATGATGCTGGCACCCAAAAAAAGAGCCGTGGAAGACTGGGCAACCACGGCGGATCAAGCGGGGCAGTCCGAACCCTGCTCAGGCCCGGACAAATTAATACTAAACATTAATTCAATCATTAGCAATGATTGAAAATATTCCAGGCGGGTAATCTGTGCAGATCACGATTGCCGTTCAAGTGTTTTATCCAATAGCCAACTCTGACCGCAAAAACGCAGCACTCAGACCAGCCGATTTTCCTGCCGGCCTTCGCAATAGGCGGTGATATTGTCGACCAGCTGCTGGGCAAGCCGCTGCATGGCCTGCTGGCTGGCCCAACCGATATGCGGCGTCACAATCAGATGCGGCAGCCGGGCCTTGAGCAGCGGATTACCCGCCGTAGGCGGCTCGGTACTCAGCACATCAAAGCCGGCACCGCCCAGCTGGCCGTATTTCAAGGCCGCAATCAGCGCCTCTTCATCCACCAGCCCGCCGCGTGCCGTATTGATCAAGATGGCCCCCGGCTTCATGGCCATCAGCTCGTCCTGGGCAATCATGTTGCGGGTCTCATCATTCAGCGGGCAATGCAGCGACAGCACATCAGAGCTCGCCAGCAGCTCGGCAAAGCTGACATAACCTTCCCGTACCGTGCTGACACTCTTGCGTTCACCAAACTGCACCAGCATGCCAAAAGCACGCGCACGCTCGGCCAGTGCCTGGCCAATACCACCAGCGCCAAGAATACCCAGCGTGGCACCTTTGAGGTCGCGAATGGGCGCACCAAAATGGCAGAACTGCTTGGCCTGCTCCCATACCCCGGCGGCGACATCACGCTGATAGGCGGGCAGATTCTTCATCAGGGCCAGCATCAGGGTAAATGCATGCTCGGCCACGGTTTCATCGCCATAGTGGCGGATGTTCGCCACCGCGATTCCTTGCTCACGGCAGGTGGCAAGATCGATATGGTTATAGCCGGTGGCCGCCACCGCCAGCATCTTCACCCCGGGCAACTGCAGCAGGGTTTCCCGGCTGAATGGCACCTTGTTGGTGATCACGATGTCGGCATTTCCCACATGCTGGACAATCTGCTCCGGCGAGGTGGCAGGCAGCTCGCGATAGCTGTGGTCAAAGGTAAAAACGGGAACCGGGACAGGCAAGCTGTCCCGGTCGAGGAAAACGATGGATGGGCGGGTCATCTGGCGGCATCAGCTTTCATAAGTGATCATCGCGCGGTAGGCATGCCAGCTGGCCAGACCCAAGACGGGCATGACCACGATCAGGCCGATAAAGAAGGTGGCAAAACCCACGGCAGTAAGGATCACAATCATAGCGGCCCATACCGCCATCGTCAGCAGATTCTTGTACACCGCCTGCACGCTGTTGACCATGGCGGTGACCGTGTCCACTTCCTTGTCCAGCAGCATGGGAATCGCAATCACGCTCAGCGAGAAGACCGCCACGGCAAACAGGAAGCCCACCCCGAAATAAGCCAGCAAGAAGGTCATGTTATCCGGGCTGAAGGCATTCAGCATGATGGCATCCAGGCTGGGCAAGGCCGCCGTGTCAAAGAACATGGCAAACATCAACAAGGAAACACGGAACCAGCCGAACACCATGACGGCCAGCAAGGCGGCAAACAGGGTAAAACCCGGCAGATTGGCCTTCCAGGCCGACATGCTGTGCAGCAGGCTGACACGCTGTTTGCCGCGAAGAGCTTCGTGCTGACGGGCCAGATCATACAGGCCGATGGCCAGGAAGGGTCCGGCCAGCAAAAACAGGGTGACCAGAGTAAGTACAAACTGCGGGGCGCTATTGAAGTAGCTGATCAGCAAATAGCCCATCAGTACGAATGCCACGCCATAGAACATGGCATCGGCAGGAGACTTGAGCAGGTCTTGCATACCCAGCCGCAGCCAGGCAAAGGGTTGGCTAACAGAAACATGATGAATGACCGGGTGCTCCCGGCTTGAACCGTGGGTGATGTCCATGGTACTGCCCCTTCTGGTGGTGGGTGGGTAAACCAGGCGGTTAATTCTTTATAAAACATTGATTTTCAAATACAACACCAACAAGGAGCGCACACTGAGCACCACACACTGGTACAATTTCGTCCGGATTGAACCAGATACAAGGAACACAGATGAGCGAATTGATCATTGAAGACCTGACGGTTGGTGAAGGTGCAGAAGCCGTTGCCGGTCAGGAAGTCACCGTGCATTACACCGGCTGGCTGACCAATGGCAGCAAGTTCGACTCCAGCAAGGATCGCTACCAGCCCTTCAGCTTCCCGCTGGGTGCCGGCCATGTCATCAAGGGCTGGGATCAGGGTGTGGTGGGCATGAAGGTCGGTGGCAAGCGCAAGCTGACCATTCCGGCAGAGCTGGGCTACGGCGCACGTGGTGCCGGTGGTGTGATTCCGCCGAATGCCACACTGGTGTTCGAAGTGGAACTGCTGCAGGTAGGCTGATCTCCAGACGTAAAAAAGCCAGGCATTGCGCCTGGCTTTTTTCATGTGCGGGCTTGGTTCACTTTTTCAGCTCGGAAGCCTCGCTGCACTTCTTGCGCCGGCAGAAATACACGATGGCCAGTACGGCTAGCAGCAGGCCAACCGCAGACAGAACCCCCACCTGACCGCGATGCACCATATGCATCAGCCACTCGCGCTGCGTGGCGCCATAGTGGCCAAGATAAACCCATACCGGTACGGAAATCAGTGCGGCAAAGCCATCCATCAGCAGGAAACGCCAATACGGAACCCGGCGGGTCATGCCGGCCGTGATGAAGATGGGGGAACGCAGGCCAGGCAGGAAGCGGGCCACAAACAGCACCCAGGTGCCGTATTTTTCGAATTTCTCCTGCACCGCCTCGAAACGCTCCTGCGTCAGGATGCGGGCAATGGGCCGGAAGCGCTGTACCTTGTGCCCATAAAAGTGACCGGCAAAAAACATGATGCCGTCACCGGCCAGTACCCCTGCCATGCCGACCAGAAACATCACATCCACATCGGCATACCCCAGGCCGGAAATGATACCGCCAGCCACCAGCGTGATGTCCTCAGGAATGGGGACACCGAAACCACACACCAGCAATACGGTAAAGACAGCCAAATAACCGTAGCCAGTAAAGAAATCGAGAAGTATCTGCAGTATGTCCATAGTGCTCCGCCGACCGGCGCGGTCTTGTCCTGACACAAGATTTGGCCGCGGGCTGATTGTCCGAGTGCATGATCGGGGGCTTATAATAGCACACCTCGACCTTATCCTTTCTTGACATGACACGCCCTATACGGGTGGAGATCAATCACTCCGCCCTGCGCCATAACTATTTGCAATCCCGTCAACACACTACCGGCCAACGAGCCCTGGCCGTGATCAAGGCCGATGCCTACGGCCACGGCAGCCTGGGCTGTGCGCAGGCACTGGCTGACATTGCTGACGGTTTTGCCCTGCTCAATATTGAAGATGCCATTGCCCTGCGCGATGCCGGTATCCAGCAAGACATCACCCTGCTGGAAGGCCCGTTTGACCGCCAGGAAGTAGAGCTGATGGCCGCCTACCGCATTGCCGGTGCCATCCACTCCCCTCACCAGATTGCCTGGCTGGCGGAAGGTTCCCTGCCACA
>JAFANL010000269.1 GCA_019232735.1 Aquitalea sp.
TTTTCTTCGTAATAGCGGATGTAACGGTCGCCGGGCAGGCCGCCCGGCTCGGCATACACCTCGGCATGCGCGGTGCTCACCACGCGGTTGCGCAGCGTCAGCTTGTTCAGGGTAATGGGCGCAAACAGGTGCGGATAGCGCATGGGACGACTCCCGGCTTACAAGGGATGAACGGTGAAAATGCAGTAGTCGGCCCCCAGGCCGGCACACTGGCTTTCGCGGCTGACGGTGCGGTAGTCATGGCCCAGGTTTTCTCCCACCCAGTCCATGGCACCGGCAAACCAGCCGGCAAACAGATAGCAGGCCATATGCTCGCTCTGCGGCGCACCGGCCACGCCCTGGGCCAGCACGAAACAGGAATTGTCCAGGCGGATGCTGGCGTTGCCACTCACTTCATCGGCCTCGAGAAAGCTGAACTGCCCCCAGCCGCGCTGCGACAGGCGGGACAGATAGTGTTCAAACACTGCCATGCCCTTCAGACCGTGGGTTTGCGCTTCGCTACCGCACCAGAAGTGGGCGGAGCGGTAACCGGCCTCGTACAGCGAATCGGCATACACGCGACGGCCCAGCGCGGCCTCGATGGCCAGATGGTTGTTGATGAAGAAATGTCGCGGCACATACAGCATGGGCAGGCCGTTGGTGCTCCAGACGCCGGTGTCCGCGTCTACGTCGATGGGAAGTTGAGGTTGCATGCCACTCTCCTGTGCAAGATGGGCGACTTTGTCCGCCATTGACTTGCATGGTGCCGGAGGGCATGCGGGCGCTGTTCAGCGCTTGCGACAGGTATTTGCCCCATACCGACCAGCTGGTCGGGGGAAGACAAGCGCAGACCGCCCGCCTGTTGTTCCAACTTTCGGTCAGTCCAACTGCGTATCCAATGCAGGCATATTCAGCGGTCATGAAAGCTGGCCGCCACGGCGGTGCTTTCCCTCCTGTCACCGACCTGGTCTCTTGCCATGCATACCCTTACCGACGACGGCACGCGGCTGTTCATCAGCCGCCTGGGCGATCGGGGCTGCCCGCCCCTGATTGTTTCCCACGGCACTTTTTCCAATCAGCGCAGCTGCACCCCGCTGGCCCGCTATCTGGCTGGTCAGGGCTGGCAATGCTGGTTGTTCGACTGGCGCAGCCATGGCAACAGCAGCCTGCCCGCGCGGGCCTACAATTTCGAAACCATCGCCGCCCAGGAGGTGGTGGCCATGCTGCGCCTGGTGGAGGAAGAGTGCGGCCTGCTGCGGCCATTCTGGCTGGGTCACTCCGCCGGGGCGCTAATTGCCGCCATCTGGCTGGCGCGCCAGCAGGCCGCATGTAACCGGCTGGCCGGCCTGATGATGCTGGCGGCACAGGCCAGCAGCCGCAGCCGGCCATGGCATCTGCAGTGCGGGATACGGCTGTTGTCCGGCTTGCTGCCCTTGCGGCCGACCATTGCACCGCGCTGGATGCCAATGGCCAGCGAGGCGGAAAGCAGCCTGTTGCTGCGGCAATGGTGTGGCTGGAATCTGCGCGGAAAAATGCATAGCGCGGATGGTTTCGACTATCTGGCGGCGCTGGGCCAGCAGACCCTGCCGGTGTTGTCCCTGGCCGGTGGCCGTGATCGTTTCATCTCGCCGGCGGAGGGCTGCCGTCAATTGCTGGCCAGCTTTGGCAGCCAGGACAAGTGCTTCCAGCTGTGTGATCGCCAGCATGGCTTCAGCGAAGATTACGGCCATGACCGGCTATTGCTATCGAAAAATGCCAGCAAGGAGATATGGCCCTTGCTGGCGGACTGGTTGCAACAACGGGAGATATTGTCCAGCCGGCTGCGTGGTGCCAGCGTATCCACTGCGCTATCGGAGGCAGCCATCATTCCGGCGGAGGGCGGTTTTTTACTGGATACATGAAGCTCTGGCAGGACACTGGCGCTTGCTGTCATTCCCGCCAGTGTCCTTGGCCTCAAGCCATGCTCAATGTGTCCACTCGTTCACCTTGGCCGGGTTGGCTTTCACCCAGCTGTCGGCCGCAGCAGCCGGTTTGGCACCGTTTTCCACATCCAGCATCACCTTGCCGATTTCTTCCGGCTTCCAGCGGAGTTTCTTGAAGAAGGCCACCACCTCCGGTGCCTTGGCGGTGAGGCC
>JAFANL010000291.1 GCA_019232735.1 Aquitalea sp.
CTCGGCCGTTACCCCTTCGCGGCTGTCCACCAGCACCAGTGCCACATCAGCGCGTTCCACTGCCTGCCAGGTACGTTCGATGCCGATTTTCTCCACCACATCGTCGGTATCGCGCAGACCGGCGGTGTCGATGATATGCACCGGCACGCCATCGATGACGATTTCCTCGCGCACGGTATCGCGGGTGGTGCCGGCAATATCGGTAACGATGGCGATATCGTCACCGGCCAGCGCATTCATCAGGCTGGATTTACCGACATTGGGCTGGCCAACCAGCACCACGTGCATGCCCTCGCGCAGGATGGCCCCCTGCCGGGCGGTAGACTGCACCTGTTGCAGGCGCTGACGCAGGGTTTGCAACTTGCCCAGCGCATCGGCCTGCTTGAGGAAGTCGATTTCCTCTTCCGGGAAATCCAGCGTCGCTTCCACCAGCATGCGCAGGGTGATCAGCTCATCCACCAGCACATGGATTTCATTGGAGAAAGCGCCCTTCAGCGATTTGAGCGCACTGCGGGCGGCGGTTTCGCTGGAGGCGTCAATCAGGTCGGCCACGCTTTCCGCCTGGGCCAGGTCCATCTTGTCGTTCAGGAAGGCACGCTTGGAGAACTCGCCCGGTTCGGCCAGCCGTGCGCCCAGTTGCAGACAGCGCGACAGCAGCATATTGAGCACCACCGGACCGCCGTGGCCTTGCAATTCCAGCACATCCTCGCCGGTAAAGCTGTTGGGGCCGGGAAAGTACAACAACAAGCCGTTGTCGATGGCCTGGCCATCGGCAGCGTAAAAGTCGGTATAGGTGGCATAACGCGGCTTGGGCTGTTTGCCACCGGTAAGCGCAGCGGCAAAAGGCAACAGATCGCGGCCGGACACGCGGATGACGCCCACCCCGCCGCGACCGGGGGCGGTGGCAATGGCACAGATGGTGACGGGGGCGTAGCTGGTATGCATGG
The DNA here is from genome assembly GCA_019232735.1 of Aquitalea sp. GTDB lineage: Bacteria > Pseudomonadota > Gammaproteobacteria > Burkholderiales > Chromobacteriaceae > Aquitalea. Next base: position 948 of record JAFANL010000291.1, read on the forward strand.
CGGCTTCCTTGCGGCGGACAGGCTGGCCGAAGCAGCCGCGGGATACACTGCGGCAGCTGCTTGAGTCAGCTTGCACTGATTCTTTTACTGTATCAGGAAAAAAGCCCGACCTATATCTGGCCGGGCTTGCAGCGCATTAACCCAATTCATCTCGCTTTCCAAAAGAAAGCGAGGCTCCCTTGCCTTGCAAGGGCGGGGGGATCGGGATTCAACAGGAAGGCTGCGGACTCAACAAACTGGCTGGAGAGGCCCGGCTTTGCCGGGTCCTGTGAAATCTTACCAAACCAGTTACTCTGCAGCCTAAAGCCCGGCCTATATCTGGCCGGGCTTTCTGGAGCACTACCGTCCAAATCAGGACTGCAGCGCGACTTTCTTGCTCTTTTCGATGCTCTTGTTGATGTACCACTGCTGGGCAATCGACAGGATGTTGTTGACTGCGTAGTACAGCACCAGACCAGCCGGGAAGAAGAAGAACATGGCCGAGAAGGCAACCGGCATGATCTTCATCATCTTCGCCTGCATCGGATCAGTCGGCGGCGGGTTCAGGAAGGTTTGCAGGAACATGGTGGCAGCCATGATCACCGGCAGCACATAGAACGGGTCCGGGCGGGCCAGGTCGGTGTACCACATGATCCACGGTGCCTGACGCAGCTCGACCGAAGCCAGCAGCGCCCAGTACAGGCCGATGAACACCGGAATCTGGATCAGCATGGGCAGACAGCCACCCAGCGGATTCACCTTCTCGCTCTTGTACATTTCCATCACGGCCTGCTGGAACTTCATGCGGTCGTCGCCGTATTGTTCCTTCATGCGTTCCAGGCGCGGTGCCAGGGCCTTCATCTTGGCCATGGAGCGGTAGGACGCAGCAGTCAGCGGATAGAAGATGGCCTTCACGGTGAGGGTCAGCAGGATGATGGCCCAGCCCCAGTTCAGCACCAGACCGTGCAGCTTGGTCAGCAGCCAGAACAGCGGGGAAGCGAAGATGTGCACCCAGCCGTAGTCCTTGGAATATTCCAGGCCGTCGGCAACCTTGGTCAGCACGCTGTAGTCTTCCGGGCCGGCATACAGCGGCACGGTGATGGAAGCGGTCTGGCCCGGGTTGATGGTTTTCAGGTCAACCGTAGCGGCTGCGGAATACAGGCCGTTGTTGTCCTTCAGCTCGAAGTGGCAGGCCTTGTCGTCCTTGCACACGCTGGCAGCATCCAGCGGCTTCAGGATCCAGGCGGTCATGAAGTAGTGCTGCAACATGCCCACCCAGCCATCGGTGGCGTTCTTGGCGTAATCGCCCTTGCCCTTGGCCAGGTCGTCGAAGGAAACCTTCTGGAACTTGCTGTCGGCAGTGTAAACAGCCGGGCCGGTAAAGGTGTGGGCAAAGCGGCCTTCGCCTTCCGGAGCCTGACCGTCACGCAGCAGACGGTAGTAGGCGGTCGGTGCCAGCGGCGTGCTGCCACCGTTGCTGATATCGAAGCGGACTGCGATATCGTAGCTGCCCTTCTTGAAGGTGTAGGTCTTCACCACCTGCACGCCATTGGCGGCCGGGGCAGTCAGCTTCACTTGCAGGCTGTCGCCGCTTAGGGTGTAGCTGGATTGCGCCGCGCTGTAGACGGTCTTGTGGGTGGGCAGTGCCGGGTTGCTGGCAGCCACCAGGCCGGTCTGGGCCACGTACACGCGACCATTCTTGTCGGTGAGCAGTTCGAACGGCTTTTTGGCGTCCGTAGCGGAATCGTGCTTCAGCAGATCAAGCTGACGCAGATCGCCACCCACGGTATCGATTTCGGCCTTGATCACGTCGGTGGTCACGTGGATACGCTGACCGGCGCTGAGTTTGGCTGCTTCAGCAGGCTGGGCGCTGGCAGTATGGCTGGCCGGAGCGTCCGGCTGCGCGGCCGTTTGGGTCTGTGCCACCTGCTGCGGGGCAGGTTTGGGCGCGAAATATTCCTGCCACAGCAGCAGGATGCCCATGGACAGAACGATGAAGATTATGAGTCGCTTGGAATCCATCTTTACGATACCGGAAAGTTCAGGGAACCGGGTCATAACCACTGCCACCCCAGGGGTGACAGCGCCCGATGCGTTTCATCGCCAGAAAGCCGCCCTTGCAGGCGCCATGCTTTCTCACTGCCTCGATCGCGTAACTGGAACAGGTCGGCACATAGCGGCAACGCGGTGCCAGCCAAGGGCTGATGGCCAGTTGATAAAACCGGATCAGGAGGATGAGGAGGCGCGACATCGTGCCAGTTTAGCAAAGAGTGTAGACAAGGCGATGACAGCTTCTGCTCTGTCAGCGCGGGAAAAAGCCAGTTTGGCGCGGACAATGTAGTCCTGTGCCGGCAATGTTGCCTGATTCAGGCGGAACCACTCGCGCACGGTGCGCTTGATGTAGTTCCGGCGTACGGCCCGCTTGTGAACCTTTTTGCCGACCACCAGGCCGACCCGGGCATGGCCCAGTTCGTTGGGACGGGCGTACACCTGAAACAAAGCCGAGCTGCGTGCTTGCCGCAAACTAAAAACGGATGAAAATTCATCCGTTTTTAATAGCCGGTGCACACGGCGAAAGCGATAAGTCATTGCTGAACTTATACGGCCAGACGCTTGCGACCCTTGGCGCGACGGGCGGCGATAACGGCGCGGCCACCGCGGGTCTTCATGCGAACGAGGAAGCCGTGAGTGCGCTTGCGACGGGTAGTGGAAGGCTGGTAAGTACGCTTCATGATAAAGAATTCCTGTTTCGAAACGGAAATAAACGCGTGATTT
>JAFANL010000022.1 GCA_019232735.1 Aquitalea sp.
CCAGCGCCAGGCTGGCACCGACCAGCCCACCGCCCACGATAATGACGTCATACCGGGTCATGCATGTGCTTTCTATAGTCCGAACACCAGATGACGGGCGAAGGCGCGGCGCAAGGGTGGCACGCTGTCCAGCGTGCTCATGCCCACGCCGCGCAGGGTGCTGACCAGGGCGGAATCGCCGTCGAACAGCTTGATCAGCCCATGGGTAAAACCGACCACCGCATGGCTGTCCAGCTTGCGACTGGCGGCATAGACAGCCAGCGCAGCGGCATCGCCCGGATCACTGACCGCGCTCAGCGCATCGCTCAGGCCGATGGCATCGCGCAAGCCCAGGTTCAGACCCTGCGCCGCCACCGGGTGCATGGTCTGGGCGGCATTGCCGATCAGCACCACCCGGCCACTGCTGACGCGGTTGACCTGGCGCAGCGCCAAGGGGAAGCTGGCACGCGGGCCGATGGCCAGCACCTTGCCCTGACGTTCGCCAAAGGCCTGCTGCAATTCCGCCATCACCTGCTCATCCGGGGCTTGCTGCAGGGCCTTGGCATCATCATGGCTGCGGGTCCACACCAGCATGTAGTGGTCGCCATGCGGCAGCAAGGCGAATGGCCCCTGCCGGGAAAAACGTTCATAGGCGATACCGGCCGGCGGCAACTCGGTGCGCACTTCGGCCAGCACCGCGCATTGCTGGTAGTCGTGCACCAGCCGCTTGATGCCGGGCAGGCTGTCGGCCAGTGCCCCGCCCTCGGCCAGCACCACCAGCCGGGCGGTCAGGCTGATGTCACCGTGCACGCCGCTGGTTTTCACCGTGGCGTAACACGCCATGCTGCTGACGGCTTCGACCCGGGTCTGCCACCATACCTGCACGCCGGCCTGCTCCAGCCGGGCATTGATGGCCAGCGTCAGCGCCGGATAATCTACCACCACCCCCAGATGCGGCAGTTTCAGATCATCGCGGTCCAGCCGGGTACGGCCAAATGCGCCCTGTTGCGACACATGCACGCTGTCGATGACGCTGGCGGGCAAATCATCCGGCCAGGCGGAGGCAGCTGCCAGGGCTTCGCGGCTATGCCAGGACAGGGCCAGTGCCCGCGCATCGCTGAGGGCGGCATCCCTGGCCCGGGCTTCCACCAGCAGCACGCGGCGACCGGCGGCGGCAAAGCGCAAGGCGGCCAGTGCACCTACCGGGCCACCACCAACAATGATGATGTCAGCGTGTTCGCCGCCATCATGACCACCACAGTGACCCGTGCGGCCGGTTTGCTTGTCTGTAGCTTTCATGTTCAGACACCCTGCATCAGGATTTCAATTTCGTCGATTTGTTTGGGTACATCGGCGGTATACACTTCGCGGCCATCAACCGTCACCAGCACATCATCCTCGATGCGGATGCCGATATTGTGCAAGGCCGAAGGGACATTATCCGCCGGACGGATATACAAGCCGGGCTCGATGGTGGTGCACATGCCGGGCTCATAGCGGCGCCACTGGCCGGCTTGCTTGCGCTGGCCGACATCATGCACATCCAGCCCGATCATGTGACCGATGCCATGCATGTAGAACTGACGGAAGGCGCCGGATTCGATCACCCCGTCCACGCTGCCGCCCAGCAGTTTCAGGTCCAGCATGCCCTGCACCAGCACCTTGAGCGCGGCATCGCCAGGCTCGTTCCACAGTGCACCAGGCTTGACCGCGGCGATGCCGGCCAGTTCCGCTGCCAGCACGATTTCGTAGACATCGCGCTGGGCCGCAGTGAATTTGCCATTGACCGGGAAAGTCCGGGTAATGTCGCCAGCATAGCCGTTCAGCTCGCAACCGGCATCAATCAGCAGCAGCTCGCCATCATTCAGGCGTGCATTATTGGCCGAGTAATGCAGGGTGCAGGCATTGGCACCACCGGCCACAATGCTTTCGTAAGAAGGATAGCGGGCACCATGGCGGATGAAGGTATGCAGGATTTCCGCTTCCACCTGGTACTCCATCATTCCGGGCCGGGTGGTGCGCATGGCCTGCAGATGGCCCAGGGCCGAGATCTGGCCGGCGCGACGCAAGTGTTGCAGCTCGCTGTCGTCCTTGAGCATGCGCATTTCATCCAGCGCCAGCAGCAGATCATGATACAAACCGGGCGGCTGCTCCCCACTGCGCCAGCGCTGGCGAACATTGTCCAGCCAGCCATGCACCCGGACATCAAATGCCGGATTGCGGCCGATATTCCACCACAGCGATTTCTGCCCGCTCAGCAGATCGGGCAGCCGGGTATCCAGCTCGCTGATGGAATAGGCCTCGTCAAAGCCGAAGGCCTCGCGCGCGCCATCCGGGCCATGGCGAAAACCATCCCACACCTCGCGTTCGATATTCTTGTCGCGGCAAAACAGGATGGACTTGCCCGTCCCCGCATCCAGCACCAGCACCGCTTCCGGTTCGGCAAACCCGGTCAGATACAGAAAATGGCTGTCTGCACGATACGGGTAGTAGCTGTCGGCATTGCGTACCGCTTCCGGCGCGGTGGGCAGGATGGCAATACCCTCCCCCATCTGTTGCATCAGGCGGTGGCGGCGCTCGGCATGGTGCTGGTACATGAAAGCCTCTTTCGCAAGAAGATAATCCGGAAAACAAATGGCCATGGCTGAAGTTTACACTGCCAGGGCCCGGTCCCCAATGCCGTTGCACGCTGCATCACAGGCATGAAAAAGGCTTGCCTGCCGGCAAGCCTTGGGGTGGCGGTATGACGCCAAGCAATCAGTCCAGCAGCGTGGCGGAGGTGTATACGTCCTGCACATCGTCCAGATCTTCCAGCGCATCCAGCAGCTTTTGCATGCGCATGGCGTCTTCGCCAGCCAGTTCGGTTTCGTTCTGCGGCTTCATGGTGACTTCGCCCATTTCAGCCTTGAAGCCCTTGTCTTCCAGCGCCTGTTTCACATCGCTGAATTCATAGGGGCCTGTGATTACTTCGATGGAACCGTCGTCATTGGTGATGACGTCTTCAGCACCGGATTCCAGCGCGGCTTCCATCAGCGCATCTTCGTCCACGCCGGGGGCAAACACCAGGAAACCGCAATGGCTGAACTGGAAGGCCACGCAGCCGTCGGTACCCATATTGCCGCCGTACTTGGAGAAGGCATGGCGTACATCGGCCACGGTACGGGTCTTGTTGTCGGTAAGGCAATCCACCATCACGGCGGCACCGCCAATGCCATAACCTTCGTAACGGCACTCGACATAATCCACGCCTTCCAGCTGACCGGTACCGCGCTTGATGGCGTTATCGATATTGTCCTTGGGCATGGATTCGGCCTTGGCCTTGTCCACGGCCAGGCGCAGGCGGGGGTTCATGTTGACATCGCCGCCGCCCATCTTGGCGGCAACGGTGATTTCCTTGATCAGACGGGTGAAGATCTTGCCGCGCTTGGCATCCTGACGACCCTTGCGGTGCTGGATGTTAGCCCATTTGCTGTGACCTGCCATAATTGCCTCAATCTCGTTTGGCCCGAAGGGGCCGGTTCAATGCCGGAAAAGTTGGCCGCTATTCTAGCAGAAAGCTATTTCGCCTTCAGCATGGCCAGCATGAAGGTGAAGGCCTGGCCGTAAATCTGCTCGATGGCAGGCACCATCAGCGGCAGCGTCAGATAAATGGTGATGAAGCCTATCATCAGCGTCAGCGGAAAACCGAAGGTGAAAATATTGAATTGCGGCGCGGCGCGGGTCATCACACCGATGGCCAGGTTGGTCACCAGCAGGGCGGCAATCACCGGCATCGACAGCCAGATGCCCCAGGAAATGATGTGCCCCCCCCACAACACCAGCGCCTTCAGCCCTTGCGCCGGCATGCTCATGCCGATAGGCAGCACCTGGAAGCTTTCCACCAGCGTGGACAACACCACCTGGTGACCATCAAAGGTGAGAAACAGTAGGAACACAAACATCGACAGCATCTGCGACACCACCGGCACCTGGGCCGCATGCATGGGGTCGAAGAACATGGCAAACCCGAGACCGGTCTGGGCACCCATGATGAAGCCGGCCATTTCCACCGCCGTCATGGTCAGCCGCATGACAAAGCCCATGGCCAGGCCAATGAGCAATTGCTGGAACAGAATGGCGATACCAGCGGCCGAAATGACCGGCACCGTGGGTGTAGGTGGCAACAGCGGCACGACCAGCATGGTCAGCATCAGGGCAAACGCTGCCTTGAACGTGCGCGGTACGCCGCGATAGGCATATAGCGGTTCCACCAGGAACAGGCCGATGATGCGGGCAAACGGCCAGGCAAACATGGCCACCAGCGCATTGATCTGCGCGTCGGAAATGCTGAACATGGCGCGGCGGGTCAGCCTATCACGGTGGGAATGCTCTGGAACAAACGGGTGGTGTACTCCACCAGGGTGTTGAGCATCCACGGCCCGGCCAGCACCAGCACCAGGAACATGGCCAGCAGTTTGGGGATGAAGGTGAGTGTCATTTCATTGATCTGGGTCGCGGCTTGCAACACGCTGACCAAGAGACCGACCACCAGCGACACCAGCAACACAGGTGCCGACACGATGATCAGAATGTACAGTGCGTTCTGCACCAGATTGATGACCAGTTCTGGACTCATGACTCACTCCTTCCCGCCAAAGGCTCCTGCCAGCCACCCTTGGCCATCAGCCAGTTGTCCAGGCTGCAACCATCACGGCTGACACGGTTTGGCCGCAGCATGCGATAACCCTGTTTTTCAAATACCGGCCGTGCCGCGTGGCTGGCCCATGCGTGCAGGGCCGTCACGCCGGCGGCTGCGGCCTGGGCCTCCAACTGCTGCATCATGGCCTGCGCCAGTCCCTGGCCCTGTGCCAACGGTGCCACGTACAGCATGTCGAACTCACCATCCCGGCTTAGCCAGGCGAAGCCCAGCAACGTCCCCTCCTGCATCGCCGCCACACTCCAGGCAGCGGCAAGACGGGCTTCCCAGCTATGGCGTACGTCCTCGTCCCAGACGCCCGCCCAGGCCAGGCGTGCCGTCAGCGGGTAATCGTCATCCGGCAAGGCGGCGATGCTGTCGGCAAACAGTGCGTGACAGGCGGGCAGCAAGTCGGGTGTCAGTTGACAATATTCCATGCGCCCTAGCCGGTATAAAAGCTTTGCACCAGCGAACCCATCAACAGGGTCCAGCCATCCACCAGCACAAACAGCATCAGCTTGAAGGGCAAGGAGATGGTCACCGGCGACACCATCATCATCCCCATCGCCATCAGGATGCTGGCGACCACCAGGTCAATGATCATGAAGGGGATGAACACCATGAAGCCGATCTGGAAAGCGGTTTTCAGTTCGCTGATGACATAGGCCGGAATCAAGGTCTTCATCGACACATCGGCCTTGCTGGCCGGTTTTTCCGAACGGGAAATCTCGATGAAGAAGGCAAGATCCTTCTCGCGGGTCTGGCTCAGCATGAAGGCCTTCATGGGCTTGCTGGCCTCATCCACCGCCTGGTTGAAGCTGATCTTGTCATCGGAAAACGGTGCCCAGGCCTTGGTATAGACCTGATCGAAGGTTGGCCCCATCACAAACAGCGTCAAAAACAGTGACAGGCCGACAATCACCTGATTGGGGGGCGACTGGGTCACCCCCATGGCCTGACGCAGCAGCGACAGCACAATCACGATGCGGGTAAACGCCGTGGTCATCAACAGCATGGCCGGGATGAAACCCAGTGCTGTCATGAACAGCAGCATTTGCAGCGACAGCGAATAATTCTGGCCGCCACCGGCACCTGGCGTACTGGTCATCAGCGGCAGGCCGGCCCCCTGGGCCAGCAAGGGCAGGCCCAGCCACAGCAGCGGCAACAAGCGGAAAGGTTGTTTCATTATTTGTTTACGACTTCGGATTTCTGACGTCCCTTGTCCATGGCAGCCTTGAGCCAGCGCGCAAAGGGCTCGCCTGGCTGTACGATCTCGCTGCCGGCATCCGGAGGTCTATCCATCTTGGTGAGCAGGTTGACACTGTGGCTGGTTACGCCCAGCACCAGCCATTCGCCTTCCAGCTCGACAATGACCACTTTTTCCCGCTGCCCGACCAGCACACCACTCACCACCCGCAAACGGTTGGAGCCACCCAGCATGCCGCCGGACATGCGGCGGAACAGCCAGGCCAGCCCCACAATGGCCCCCAGCACCACCGCCAGACCGAGAATCACCTGCAACAGGCTGCTGAAAGGTGTCGGGCTACCGGCAACCGCCAGTGCCGCGGGGGCACTCATGGCGGTTGCCGCCCACGCGGAGGTCGACAGCAACATGGCCAGCAAGGCAGACAACAGACAAGCGCCTGGCATTATTTCTGCAGACGGCGGATCCGCTCCGCCGGTGTGATGATGTCGGTCAGACGGATACCGAACTTGTCATTGACCACCACCACCTCGCCCTGGGCGATCAGGCAGCCGTTGACCAGTACGTCCATCGGTTCGCCCGCCAAGCCATCCAGCTCCACCACCGAGCCTTGCGCCAGTTGCAGCAGATTGCGGATGGCGATCTTGGTACGGCCCAGCTCTACCGTCAGCTGGACCGGAATATCCAGAATCATGTCCAGGTTGCTGGGCACGTTCAGGCTGGCATCGCTGCTGCTCAGCTCCTGAAACAGATTGGTCGCAGGCTGGATGGACTCCTGGGCGGCGTCCACCGTTTCCTGCTCTGCCATGGCGGCAGCCCAATCATCCATCGAGACCTCTTCTTCAGCCCCGCCTGCGGTCTGGCCGTCTTCTAGTTGCTCAGTCATTGCTTGTTGTCTCCTGCGGGCTCGGCAAATTCACTGGCCCCGGCCAATACTTTGTCTACCTTGAGGGCATAGCGCCCCTGCACGGTGCCATAGTGACACTCCAGCACCGGAATGCCGGACACATCCACCACCACGGCCTCCGGCACCTCCAGCATCACTACATCACCATTTTTCAGATTCAGGATCTGCCCCAGTGTCACCTTGGTTTCCGCCAGCGTGGCCACCAGCTCCACTTCCGCCGATTGCACCTGATGCGTCATCAGGCTGACCCAGCGGTTATCCACTTCGGTACGGTCCGCCTGCATGGTGCTGGACAGTACATCGCGGATGGGCTCCACCATGGAGTATGGCAGGCAGATATGAAAATCACCGCCGCCCGCACCCAGTTCGATATGGAAGGTCATGGCCACCACCACCTCGGTCGGGGTGGCGATATTGGCAAACTGGGTATTCATTTCCGAGCGCAGATAGACGAACTCGATGGGATGTACCGGCTCCCAGGCTTTCTGGCACTCGGTAAATACCACCTCCAGCAAGCGGCGGATGATGCGCTGTTCGGTGGGGGTAAAATCCCGCCCCTCAACCCGCACGTGATAACGCCCGTCGCTGCCAAACAGATTATCCACGATCAGGAAGACCAGGTCCGGGTCGAAAATCAGCAGACCGGTGCCACGCAAGGGTTTGACATGGACCAGATTGAGGTTGGTGGGCACCACCAGATTGCGGATGAATTCGCTGTATTTCTGTACCCGTACCGGCCCAACGGAAATTTCCGCATTGCGCCGGATGAAATTGAACAGACCTATACGCAGGTTGCGGGCGAAGCGTTCATTGATGATTTCCAGTGTCGGCATGCGGCCGCGCACGATGCGCTCTTGCCGCCCGATATCATAGCCGCGGACACCTTGCGAGTCCTGCGCACCGTCATCATCTTCGTCCTCTCCGGTGACGCCCCTGAGCAGGGCGTCCACCTCTTCCTGGGACAGGATATCGTCGCCCATGGCTATTACTGTTTCTGGATAATGAAGGAAGTAAAGAGCACGCTTTGCACCAGCTCGTCGTCGCCGGCATCCATGGACTCATTGATGATCTGTTTCACCTGGGCCTTGAGCTTGACCTTGCCATCCGGCGTGGCCAGTTCGGCTGCCGACTTGGAAGACAGCAACAGGATCAGGGCGCTGCGGATCTTGGGCATGTAATCGGTAAACTTCTTCTTGGCTTCTTCATCGCCAAGTTCAGCCTGCATGTCGACCTGCAACAGGCTGCCATCCCCGCCAGACAGGTTGACCACAAAGGTTTCCAGCTTCTCGAAAATGGGCGGGCCGTCTTTTTTCTTCTTGGGCTTTTCCTTGGTCTGCTCGGTCTGGGCGGCACCTTGCGGCTTGTTCATATTGCTGAACATCACATAGGCAAGACCGCCCATGCCAGCCAACACCAATACCAACAGCACCACCACGATCAGCATCAGCTTGTTGCCACCCCCCGCTTTTTTCTCGCCCTTCTCTGCCTTGTCCGCTTTTTTGTCTTCTGCCATGGGTTTATCAGTCCGTCGGTTAGGTTATAAGGAAATCTTAATCCATTTCCTTATCTTGTTTTCCAGATTTCCGCACGAACTGAATAGAGCCCCCTTTTGAGCAAAATCAGGCAAAGATACTGAGTATCCCTCGCGCGGACTTGATGGCCGTGAGTGTATCGTCTTCGTCATTGCCAGCGGCATTCTGGCGGCGGCCATTCTGGTTCTGGTTGAATTGCTGTTGCCGATTCCCGGATTGTCCGCTGGAAACCTGTGCATCGGCAAGAGCTATACCACTGGAAGCCATCATAGAAACCAGTTTCGGCATATTGTTTTCGATAATTTCACGCGTTGCCGGCACTGCGGAGGTAAAAATCACCTGCGCCTGATCATTGCCGTTCATTTTCAGCGTGACCTCCACCGGCCCCAGTTGCGGCGGATTGACCTGGATGGTGGCCTTGTCCATCTTCATGCTGACCATGGACAGTACCTGATCACCCAAGGCCTTGGACCAATTTGGATCGGTCATCGGCTGGGAAATGGTCAGCGTCTTGCTTTGGGTAGCCTGCACGGACTGGGCTGCCTGAGCAGCCTGATTGCTGGCCTGGCTGGCATTGGCCAGTTGCTCGGCATCGGGCGGCAAGAATTGCAGCGCAGTGTCATCCTTGCCCGGCAATTCTTGCGCGGGCTGCCCCTTCAGATTCTTCAAGGCCAGGGTATTTTGCAGCAGCGCATCCGTAGTCACATTCTTGATGTCTGCCGTCATGGCATCCGGGGTGGCACTGACAACCGGCTTTTGCTGCTGCGGCATCTGCGGCATGGCCGCCTGCAGCAAGGGCATGGCGGCGAACAGCATATTGGGCGAAACATCGCTGGCCGTCGTATTGTCTGACGCGGCGGAATCCTTGTCCTGCTTGCTTTTGCCATCGCCGGAGCCAATATCGGGCTGGCCGGTCAATGCATTGTTCAGGCCGCCCATCTGCGCCCCCAGCAAGCTGGCGAACAGGCCGCCGGAATCTTGCCCACTCGCGTCTGCCTGCCCCTGCGGCATGCTTGCTTTGGCACTGGCCGCCGGAATAACGGTAATCGTCATGGCCGAAACCCCTAGGTAAAGATGCAGGCTTAACAGCAATTTGCATGCCAGCCTGCTG
>JAFANL010000218.1 GCA_019232735.1 Aquitalea sp.
GCCTTGCCACGGGTGGCGGACTCCAGGCACAGCAACGCCAGGCAGCATAAGGCCAGCACCCCGGCCAGCATATTGGCTGCCGGGCCGTTAAAGCTGGACTGGAACTGGTCGAAAATCGCCGTGGTAAAGGTATCGAATCGCAGCATGGCGTACAGGCCGTATTCGGCCAGCAAATGCAGGCTGACCAGCAGTGCCCCGCCCCAGATGGCCAAGTGCAGTTGCGGCAGGGTCACGCGCCGGAATACCGCTGCCGGAGCCAGCCCTAGGGCGGCGGCACTGTCTTCCAGTGCTGGGTCCATGCGTCGCAATGCGGCTGCCGCCGGCAGATAGATGAAGGGGAAGTAGGCAATCACCGACAACAGCACCGCTGCGGCCACGCCATTGAACGTGGGCAGCAGGCTGATCCAGGCGTAGCTGTGGACAAAGGCCGGCACCGCCAGCGGCGCTATGGCCAGCGCAGCCCACACGCGACGCGCTGGCAAATTGCTGCGTTCGGTCAGCCAGGCCATGCCGATGCCGAGTGCAATACACAGCGGCACCGTCAGCACGACTAACAAGACGGTATTCAGCAGCAATTCAGCCACTCGTGGGCGGAAAACCAGCTGCACTACCGTGGCCCAGCCACTCTGAACCGAAACGGCAACAATAAACGCCAGTGGCAGCAAGGCGAGTAGTGAAACCAGCAAGGCGGTGCCGTTCAGCCACAGCGGCCACTGCCGGCCAGGCGGGCGCAGCCTGTTGTCGGTGGTGGCCGCTATCGTGTCGGCGGCAAGGGCATTCAGAGTGCTTGCCGCCGGGTTCGGGTTAGTCGTTTGCATCGGCATGCCTTACAGCAGGCCCGCCTGGGTCATCAGTTCCACCGTCTTGCGGCTGTTGAGGCGGGAGGCGTCGATGTTAGGGGCATCCAGATTCTTCAGCGGTACCAGTTTGGGATTGGATTGTGCGCCCAGGCCGACCGCATACTCAAACGAATTTTCTGTTTTCAGGATGTTTTGGCCACCCTTGCCGGTGATCCATTTCAGGAAAGCCTGAGCCTCTTCCTTGTGTTTGCTGGAAGCCAGCACGCCGCCGCCGGACAGGCTGATGAAGGCACCGGGGTCTTGCTGTTTGAAGTAGTGCAGGGCGGTATTCTTGCTGTTTTCGCCGGTCTTGCTCTGGTCGCCGAAATAGTAATAGTGATAAATCACACCGCCATCAATCTGGCTGGCATTTACCGCCTTCATCACGACGCTATTGCCCTTGTAGGGCAGGGCATTGGTCTTCATGGCTTTGAGCCAGGCCAGCGTGGTGGCTTCGCCTTTTTGTTCCAGCAAGGCGCTGACAATGGCCTGGAAGTCGGCGCCCGCCGGGGCAGCACCCCAGCGTCCCTTCCATTCCGGCTTGGCCAGGTCGAGCAAGGATTTGGGCAGTTCCTTGGGCGACAGGCGGTTCTTGTTGTAGACAAATACGGTGGAGCGGGCGGCGATGCCAACCCACTTGCCCTGTGTCGGGCGGTAAGCCGGCTCTACCTGAGCCATGGTGGCGGGGGCAAGGGGAGCCAGCAGTTTGGCATTGTCCACCAGTACCATGGCCGGTGAGTTCTCCGTCAGGAATACATCCGCAGGAGACGATGCGCCTTCCTGCACGATCTGGTTGCCCATTTCACTGTCGCTACCATTGCGTACCGTCACCTTGATGCCGGTTTCCTTGGTAAAGCCCTCTACCCATGATTTGGTCAGACTTTCATGCTGGGCGTTGTAGACCACGATGCCTTCGGCGCTGGGGGCGGCATGTGCCATGCTGGCGAACAGGGAGGACAGCAGCAGGGTGATCTTGCTCAGGCGGGAGGAGGAAATGGACATCGGGATAGGCTCCTGGTAGGGGGTGTGACGGATGTTGCACTGGGCGAGATGAGGCAGGTTTCGCCATTGACGAGTGCAGGATGGTGAAGATTTTAATCTAAAAGATAATGATTCGCATTAAAAAATAAAATCAGTAGTGGTACGGCCTGTCACACCGGCCGGGTCATTCTCCTTGGAAAGCTGCCGTGATGGGGGGGCGAAGCGGCGCAGTGGGGTGAACTGGCAGCAGGCTGGCATGCAAATTGCTGTTAAGCCTGCATCTTTACCTAGGGGTTTCGGCCATGACGATTACCGTTATTCCGGCGGCCAGTGCCAAAGCAAGCATGCCGCAGGGGCAGGCAGACGCGAGTGGGCAAGATTCCGGCGGCCT